>JAAXHR010000163.1 GCA_012270805.1 Dehalococcoidia bacterium | reverse complement strand
ACATCGACGTATCCCCATCCTTCGTTGCCCAGTGCTTCCCATTCGTCGTAATCTTCCGGTATGCCGCGAAACCAGATCTGCCCGTTGATGGCGCTGGAACCGCCAACAACCTTCCCGCGTGGCAGGTCAAACGGTTGCTGCATCGGCGTAGCCAGCGCTTTGTAACCCCAAGTGTGCTCATCAACTTTGTACGACTCGTACCAAGGTCGGACACCGTACTTGATGTGGTCTGGCAACCACTCGAACGAAGGGTAGTCAGGCCCCGCTTCGAGGAGCAAAACAGAGCGGTTACGATCCTCCGAAAGCCTTGATGCCAAAACGCAGCCGGCAGATCCTGCACCGACAATAATCACGTCGTACTTCACAGCGATATTCCCCTGGTTGCCATCGAAAAATCGTTGCCGTGAAGTTTATGCGGGATTCACTCCAATCGCGCGACGGCGATTGAAGTGACTTCGACGGCGGCCATCACGCAATGGCGCGATAGTGGTCGTACCAGTTGCTTCCGAACGTCTGACCCGGATCGTAAAGACGCTTCTGTGTCAAGAAATCGCCGAACTGTGGATAAGATCGTTTCACCTGGTCAAACGTCGCGTAACGGTGATAGGTCAAGAAGAAGCTGCCACCCAGCGATGCAGCATCGTCGACCAACCCGCGAAATGCGTTTGCCGATCGAACGATGCCCTCTTCAGTGTGGTCGACGTGCAGATTGACAACGATGCACGCATAACGATCCGCTGCCCAGTTCAAGTACGTCTCATCGTCCTTTTCGATCAGGCGAATCGTACCGTAGATCACGTTGGCATCTTCGCTGCGAATGGTTTCGCTCGCCTTGGTCATGAATTCGACCAGTCTGTCCAACGGCACGTAAAGCTCGGATATCACCTCCGAACCCGGACCATCGGCACCTAACTGACGATCCAATTCGTTGTGGTAACCATCAATGTAGGTGCTCATCTGAAACTCGTCTATGTCATAGGTTTGACCATCGGTGCCTAAGTAGAAGCTTGCGTACGCATCAAACGCCGCGGATTTGTCGGTGTGACCGAGATAGATAAGCCGCTTCCAGTCATCCTCACTGAGTGTGGACCGGGCCGCATCGTCGCCGATAGTCGGCTCATCAACCGGACGGTAGCAAGAGAAAACCCCCAAGCCCATAAAACGATCCGAGTTTTCGTCGGTCATGTATTGAAAATCACCGTACATATACCCGTCATCGATACGTTCCTCGAACGCCGACGGCAACTGCTCGATGTCGAAGACCTCCACCGACCGAAGCAGTCGCGTAGCCCGTTGCAATCGAAGCGTTACTGAGGCAATTACTCCGAATAATCCATACCCGCCGATAGCAAGCGAGAACAACTCTGGATTTGAGGTCCGGCTGCACTCAACGGCTTCGCCATTGTCGTTCACGATCACGAAAGATTCCACATCTTGGACGATCGGTTTGAACTTCAACCCGCGGCCATGCCCGTTCGCGGCGAGCGCACCACCTAGGCTCATACGATCGGCGCCAGTCTGCTTTTGGATGATGCTCCAACGATCCGGGCAGCCGCCCTGCAATTGTCTGAGTTTCGGTATCAGGTCAGACCACAAAATGCCTGCTTCAACTTCTAGTAGACCTCGCTTGGAATCGAGACTCAATATCTTCTTCATATTCCGGGTGTCTATGAGTGTGCCGCCA
>JAAXHR010000278.1 GCA_012270805.1 Dehalococcoidia bacterium | reverse complement strand
TCGTACTTCTGGCGGAAGCGCTGCACTACCCAGCGTCCCAAGATGTTCATCAGTAGCGTGATCAGAAACAGCAACAGACCGACTACAAAGATGGTGTAGTACCCGATCTCACCGTGGGATGTGTCACCCAGTGCCACGCTCACGATGAATGCAGTCATCGCTTGCACCGCTTCGAGCGGGTTGAAGGTCAAGTTCGGTTTACCACCAGCAGCTAGATAGACGATCATCGTCTCGCCAACTGCTCTCGACACCGCGAGGATGAACGATGAAACGATGCCCGAGAGGGCCGCCGGAACGACAACCTTGGTGGCCACTTCGAAACGCGTGGCACCCAAGGCGTACGCGGCGTCTCGGAGCGAGCGAGGCACCGATATCATGGCATCTTCGCTGAGCGTCGTAACCATCGGCATGATCATGATGCCCATCACCAGTCCCGCGCTCAACGCGCTGAACGTCCCCAAGTTGTCGTCGCCGATCACTAATCGCAGCGCTGGACCGATCGTCAACAGCGCGAAGTAGCCGTACACGACAGTCGGTATACCGGCCAGCACCTCCAGTATTGGTTTAATGACCCTCCTGACGTTTTCAGGAGCGTATTCAGATAGGAATATCGCGGCCCCCATACCCAAGCCCAAGGACACAATCCCGGCAACCGCGGCGACTAAGAACGTGCCGGTTACCAACGGCAACACACCGAATGAGCGTCCAACTTCTCGATATGGCTTAATGAGCGGTCCCCATTTGGTCCCGGTCAAGAAGTCAAATATACCAACGTGTGTCAGCGTTCCATTTACGCCGGGTTTGCACGGCTTGATCGGCTCGCCCTCATTGAGAACACAGATCTCTTCTCGGAAAAACCCGATGCTTTGTGAAACTAGAACGGCTACGATGCCGATCGTGGTCAGAATAGAAATTAGCGCCGCCGCCCTGAGCACCCAGAGCACCGCAGATTGCTCGAAATGCCTGCGCGCACGATGGCTTGCCAACCGACTTTCATCTTTTCTCAATGACAAAGTCTTGGGACGCTCTTGCGAACTGTCTTCTAGGTCGGGCGACGCTTGGTCATGACCGACGCGAAAAGTTCCTCGTTCTACCGCCATCGTTCACCTCTGGACATCGTTTGATGGTTCGATCCGAATTCGAAATTCTTCAGATCGCGAAGAAATCCCGATGATCGGGACACGTCGATGGCGCAAATAGAAATCATCTCAGATTGTAGTGCTTGCCAGACGGGGTGTTGATCAGCGTTGGACTTCGCTACCGTTCATGGCCGATTTCTCCACCAGCGCCAAGCCGTCGTTGTACATCTGCTGAGGCAGACCAACGTACCCGACACTCGCGGCCAGTTCGGCAGCGTTGCGGAGGTAGAAGTCAATGAACGCTCGGACCTCTTCACGCTCCAGTGCAGCCGTGCTCACGTAGACGAAGAGCGGACGGCTCAAGGGCAAGTAGGAGCCACCGTTGATCGTCGTCTCGTTCGGCTCTACACAGCCATCGCCAGGGTCGACGCCCACGAGTTTCAGCTTGTCGGTGTTCGCAACGTAGTATGCGTAGCCGAAGTAGCCCAACGCACCGCGGTCGCCCGCGATGCCCTGCACCAGCACGTTGTCGTCAACTGCCGGGAAGAAGTCGTCGCGGATCACGCCTGTGTCGCCGTTGATCTCTTCCGTAAAGTAGTCGAACGTGCCCGAGTCGGC
>JAAXHR010000104.1:871-2854 GCA_012270805.1 Dehalococcoidia bacterium | reverse complement strand
TGATAGTCACTGCCAAGACCGCAGTTCCCAAGACTGTCCCAACGAGGAACGCCTTTGTCTTCATCTCCTTGTGAGTCATTTTTCACCCTTTTCGTGAAGTGTTTTGACGCTTATCACGTCGTTGATGTTTTTCACAATAGGAATGAAATGTCGCAGAATTATGTCTCTACAGCCAGAATTTGGCTACTGAACGAATCCAGCATGAGGAATGTCGCCCAGAAATCAAGGGCAAGTGTGGGCTGGGATGTGCCAACCTCCGCCAAATATAATCCTGTGTCATGAACGCTGTTCTCGACAGATTGAGTTTGATCGTCACGGTTCGTCCTTGGATAACGATCATCGTTCTCCTTATCGTTACGGCGATACTGGCTGCGGGGAGTACCTTGCGCGCACCGCCGACAGAGGGAGCTAGCGTAGCATTCCTTCCTCCTGGACACGCCATTGCCAACGCGACGCTTGAGATAGACGAATTCTTCGGTGATTCCGGCGAGGTCAGTATCGTGACGCTTCTGTTCCGCGGGGATGCGATCACGCCCGAAGGCCTTTCACAGATGGACGCATTGGTCGGTCAGATCGTTAGCGACCCAACTGTGAGTGAGTTGCTGGTGCCTGTCGGTACGGTAGCTGCTCCATCAACTGTGCTCGGTGGCGTAGCGCAAGCACAAGGCGCCGAATCGATCACTCAGACAGTGATCGATTCGGCCCGCAACGTCCCGGAGATTCAAGACGCCCTAGCCGCGATGACCGGAACTGATGTGGATGGCACGCAGGTAGCGATCGCCAACATACGCCTGATCGATACCGGCGACGAGATGATCCAGGCTGCTGAACGGAAGATCAACGAACTAGCGACTGGTGACGACGGTCCGCTGCGCGTGACTAGCCTATCGTCGGTGATCGTTGAAGATGAGTACAAGGAGGCCACGGAGTCGGGGATGGGGCCGCTGATAGGGCTGGCACTGCTGCTGATCGCGGTGCTGCTCCTAGTTTTCACGCGCACGTTCACAGATATGCTCCTGACGCTAGCGGGGCTTGTCTTTTCAATCGTTTGGGTTGTCGGAGCAGAAGGCTGGCTCGGTCCTAATGGCTTGGGCCTGATAGGTCCTCCGAGCTCATTAACTGTGATGGTGCCTGTCATCGTCATCAGTCTCACGGTGGACTATGCGATTCAGACGATCTCGCACTACCGCGAACAGCGACTTGAAGGATCGCAGGTTTTGGAAGCGGTGCGGAATGGACTCAGAAACGTCACGATCCCGCTGACGCTGGCTGCCATAACGACGATCGTCAGCCTGTTGGCGACCTTGTTTTCGCCGATTGGTGTGATTGGCGACTTCGGGATCGTAGCGGGACTAGGTGTGGGGATGAGCCTGATCGTGATGCTTACGTTGATCCCGGCTGGCAGGTCGATTATCGACCAGCAGCGCGAGTCGCGTGGTAAGTTAACTCCGCCTCGACCGATCTCCAACGCTCTACCCGGCATCGCACCGTTGGCGGAGGTGCTGGGGAAAAGTGTTACGCGGTGGCCAGTTCCATACCTTGTCTTAGTGATCGCGGTAACGATCGGGCTCGGGTTCGCCGCCACGGGACTAAAGTCAGAATTCAGTATCCGTGACATCCTTCCCCGCGGCGGGAACGTGATGGCGGATATGGAAACTCTCGACGCGACCGTCGGTGGCTCGACAGAGATGACGAGTGTACTCGTGAAGGCCGAAGCTACCGAGACTCGGACGCTTCTCAACCTGCGCGATCTCGCGACCGCTTTCGAGGACGAAACTCGCCGTCCGCGGGCGGCAGCAGGACCGCTTCAGGCATCGTACGAGTTGCTCGTGCGCGACTGGATCAACGACAGCGGGGAACCTGGCGACAAATACGATCCGGAGCTCGAAGGGCTCTTCCGTGAAGCCTCTCTGGGAGTACAACTCGATCCGGAATTGATGCAGGAGTTCCTAGACAAGCTGGCCGTGAGGGAACCTGATCTTG
>JAAXHR010000104.1:0-794 GCA_012270805.1 Dehalococcoidia bacterium | reverse complement strand
ACGACAGCACCGTTACGGTGACTTCGGAAAGCATCCTCGCTGTCGCGGTGCAGAACCAGATAACAGACCGACAGACGGAGGCGATCAGCACTACTATCGCCATCGCCCTGGGTATTCTATCCATCTTCTTCTGGGTGACGTTGCGCCAGCCCGCGCTGGGCATTGTTGCGGTAGGACCAATCGTGCTCGTACTTATCTGTGTGTTGGGAACAATGGCGTTGCTGGGGATACCCTATTCATTGATTACTTCGATTATCACGGCCCTGTCGATCGGTATCGGTGTGGACTACACCATCCATGTGATCCATCGCTATCGCGAGGAATTCGCCCGCTCCCGCGATCCGGAGAGAGCGGCGGTCCGCACCCTCACTACCACTGGTTCGGCTTTGTTGGGATCGGCGCTGACGACAGCACTGGGATTCGGAGTGTTGGTAGCCTCGCCGTTACTTGCGTCCCAGCAGTTCGGCATCACGGCGACCATAACGATCGTCTATTCTCTTATAGTCTCGGTCTTGGTTGTACTGCCCGCGATGGTGGTCTGGGGCGCGTACCAGAACATGCGTCTACGCTCAATGGTGCAACGCCAGTGGGACGAATTGGACGAGGCAATCGAGGGTATCCATCATCAGTACGAGCAAGAATAGGGCTCATCGTAGGAAAGGGCTTATGAAACTCCGCAAACTATCCAACGGTCTGAAGACCGCATACCGTGAGTCGGATGTCCCCGGTCGAGTGAATCACTTCGATGGATGGATGGAGAGGGCGCACGTTGAAGATGCCGGGTCGAACGACTA
>JAAXHR010000244.1 GCA_012270805.1 Dehalococcoidia bacterium | reverse complement strand
ACAACGCTGAACAGCAACCCGTCCTATCCCTCGTCTACCTGATTTCCCACATACCCCGCTCGCTTCGCTCGCGCCCCTTTCGTTGGACGAAATGGGCAACAGAGCGCAGACCGCCCATCTTTCACATCCTTCTCAATCTTTAAACATCCTAGTTCCAAAGAAAACGCCCCTGTGAATTCACAGGGGCGTTTCCATTAAGGCGTTTGCCTTGCCATCAGCTTACGGAGCTATGTCCTTGCCGAAGTAGACCCAGATGCCCTGACCGATCTTCATCGCGTCGGAACCGCCTAGAGCCATGTAACCGTGCGCAATCGCATGCCACGTGTAGGCGCGGACGAAGCCCGGCATGTAGTTGTCGGCAGTCACGACTTCGTCGTCGCTGTCCTTCAGGTCTTCGTTCCAGTTACCTTCGGTCTGATCGCCGTCTTGGTCGACAACACCGACGAAGTTCCAACCCGGCACGGTCGGGATCGACCTAGCCATCGGACGACCGCCCGTCTCACGGTCAATCGGACCTTGGAGGTCGACACTCTGCTTGACGAACGCCATCGAGTGCACCCAGTATCCGTAACGTGCGACCACGTCCGTAAGCGGCGCGAAGTCAGCGCTGGTCGTCCAGACACCGTCGACTCTCGAAGCGATGCTCCATGGTCCAGTTGAACTCATCGGGTTCCAACCCACCACGCGGTCGATCGATGCTTCTGTGAATACCGCGTCGAGCGCCATATCCACGGGGTCGGCCGGGAAGGAAATCGCATTCCAACCAGCCGCCAGATCAA
Organism: Dehalococcoidia bacterium; assembly: GCA_012270805.1. GTDB lineage: Bacteria > Chloroflexota > Dehalococcoidia > Lucifugimonadales > Lucifugimonadaceae > Bin127. The sequence continues at coordinate 1,999 of JAAXHR010000244.1, read as the reverse complement.
GCACGAACGGATCACGCGCAGTGACCGTGAACGACCACTTCGTCGGTGGGCTTGATTCGTTGTCGGCAGCATCACGAGCTTCGAACTCGACCGTGTGCTCGCCGTATTCCAACGTCGCCGGCCAGTACAAGAACCGGTTGGCGCCGGTGTTCTCCAACGAACCCAACACGTCTTCTCCGTCAACTGTCAAGGAAGTCACCGTGACAGTCGTCGGTTCGCCTGCGAAGTCAAGGAATACAAACGGCCGCGGCTCGGACACATCGTTACCTTCCGGCTGCACGCTGCCGCCTCCCGCCAACGGCGACTGGAACGTGTTGTCCAAGGTGAACGCCGCTGTCTCAGCACCCCAGTTCTCAACTTCATTGGTGTTCGAATAGTACTGGAAGCTCGAGTTGTCACGACCCCATGCCACGACCGTCACCGAACCATTGCTCAAGGCGTTATCCCCTACAGGGTTGCGCCACGCGTAGACCCAGTTGTTGCCCGGGCGCGACAGCGACTGCGACGGCGAATAGTCGTAGTCCGCGTCGCCACACTTCAGCATGGTCTCGGCGCCAACATCAGCGTCGTAACCCATTCGGTTGCTCGTGAAGCGGCTCAAGTCGTATGAAACCGCGGCACCGTCATCCTCAACAAGTTTCGAGGCCGTAGTGTCGTCTGTCTCGTTGAACTTCACGTTCGAGCAGATCACGGCGACTTTCGGAGCGCCTCTGATCGCTTCGTCCGACTCAATCGAGACGTCAATCGCCTCATTGGTCAGCTGCGCCGGACCTTCACGGCCAACGCCAGTGCCGGAACCGCCGCTCAACGTTACCGTGAAGACTGGCAAAATGCCGTCGTTCACCTTGAAGGAGCTCACCCTGTCATCGCTGTCATCTGGATTAAGCAGATGCTCTTCGCTGCTCAAGATGTTGCCGGCACCGTCTTCGACCTCCCGGCCGTCCGCGATGCTCAACATCGGTGTCGCGTCTGACGCCAACTCCTCGTCGAGCATCAGGAACACCAGCTCGCCATCCACGGCGACATCTGCGATAGCGATCTCTGATTCGTCGTCATGCTCCAGCGCGAAGGTGCCGACATCGATCAGATCGCCGTTCACGTCGTTGTCGAACACGATCATCACGGCGGAACGGTTCCTCACCGGATTGTCGTCATCGTCCAAACCGTAGAAGCCAGTCGCTGTCTTCTCGCTGATGATGTACGGGTCCAACTCGTCCAGCCAGACGAAGTGGCGTGAGAACATACCCAATGCGTTGTGAGCGTCAGAAGGTGATTTTTCTCCCAAATCGTTGATGAACCGCGGCTTGGTAGGATCGCTGTCGGAGAACCCTACGTTGCCGGCCAAGTCCCTGACCAACGCTTGGAAACCGATCTTATGGTTGAATCCCTTAAAGTTAGGGTCATCTTCATCGAAGTTGATCTCGACCTCGTCGGCAAACTCGCCGTCTGCAGCACCATCCGCGAAGTTATCAGCCTCCACCGAGTAGTACTCTGCGGTTGTCGCGTCGCTAGGCCCTTTCCACTCGCCTGCCTCCACAACGCCGTACTGCCCGTACGTGCCGTCATCTGCGGTTGTCGTGTATTCCAACCGACGCTCGATGGGCGCGTCTACGCCGCCAACCCCATCCGCCGGGATATTCACGACGGAGCTTCCATTCGGGGTGTTGTCGACGTACAGCTGGAAGCTGTCGGCCGCCAAGCCAGAGTCGCCATCGTTGATCGTGCCCACGAACGACGGCTTCTCGTCATCGCTTCGGCTGTTGTGCGCCGGCGATTCGATAGTGATCGTCGGAGGCTCGATGTCGATCTGGATGACGAAGGTCTGATTCCGGTTGTTCGAATCTCGGTACGTGATCGTAACCGGCCCATCGACGACACCAAGCACTGCGGCACCGTCATCGTTAGACCCAGTCGCGTCCCCGCCGTTGGTGATGCTGCGACCCCAGTTAATCGCTGTTCCGCCGTTGCCGTCTCCATCGGCATCCGTCAACTGCAGGTA
>JAAXHR010000273.1 GCA_012270805.1 Dehalococcoidia bacterium | reverse complement strand
CGGATTTGGCGCTGAGAATCCGCAGGGCACTTGGCGGCGGTGCGCGCCGGATGGGCACGCGGGCGCGCGTGTTGGCAGTCGTATTGCTATGCCCGCTAGCCGCCGTAACGCTGCCCTCTTATGGCAATACCTCGGAAGTGGCCAACGTCGCGGTTGAGCCGAGTCAGGATGAGCGTCTCCTTCTGGTCGTGGATCAAGACGGCAACATGAAGCTGAACGACAAGTCGGTGACCTTTGCAACGCTTAAAGAAGAACTGCAGGCGCAGAGGCAACTGCTGGACAACACCACAATGATTGTCATCCAAAGCGACGAGCGCACCCCGCACGGGCAAATCGTCCAGATCATGTATGTCGCCCGCCAAGTAGGGCTCGTCGATCTGGTCGTTCGCAACACGGCCTCGGAAGTGGCCAACGTCGCGGTTGAGCCGAGTCAGGATGAGCGTCTCCTTCTGGTCGTGGATCAGGACGGCAGCATGAAGCTGAACGACAAACCAGTGGGGTTGGTGAATAAGGTGAGCGACAAACCAGTGACCTTTGCAACGCTTAAAGAAGAACTGCAAGCAAAGAGACAACTGCTAGACAATACTGCGATGATTATCATCCGAGTCGATGAGCGTGCCCCGCACGGGAAGCTCGCCCGGATCATGGATATCGCCCGCCAAGCAGAGCTCGTCGATCAGGTCATCGCCACGGAATCGCAACCGGAAGTGGTCAACGTCGCGATTGAACCGAGTCAGATTGACAGAATCTGGCAAGAAGCGATGGCCACTGATCCAGACGAATGGTCCGACGCACTCAAAACCCAGCTCCTCGCCCTCAAACCCAACAGAACCATCAAGGAAATCGCCTATGCGGTCCGTCAAGGCAGGGATAAAATCCGGCAAGAGGCGATGGCCACCGATCCAGATGAATGGTCTGACGAACTCAAAACCCAGCTCCTCGCGCTCAAAACCCAACTTTTCGGACTTGAACCCGACAGTACCATCGAGGAAATCGCTGAGAAAGTCCGTCAGAGCAGGCTTTGGCGGCAGGCGGAAGAGACCGATCCAGACGAGTGGTCCGACGAACTCAAAACCCAGCTTCTCGCGTTCAAACCCGGCATCATCTCGTATGAA
>JAAXHR010000287.1 GCA_012270805.1 Dehalococcoidia bacterium | reverse complement strand
CATTACTCGCTTATTTAAGGATTAGTACTCTCCGGACTTCATCCGGTTCGTATTCTTACGGGGCGGTTTAGGCTGAGCCATCGCAATCTGCTCGGCCGTGGTTTCGTTCTTTTGCAATTTATCCTGTCGAGCGCGTTAATAACCTGCACGCTAATAATGTTTTATCAACTTCGGTTTGTGAAAGCAAAGGATCTTGGCTTCAATAAGGAATTCGTAATTTCCATTGATACCGATGCGCTTCCCGAGATGGGCGGTCATTACGATTTGCTCAAGAAAGGCTTTCTGCAACATCACAAGGTGGTTGGATGCACTATGGTGAAGTACCCGCTGATGGATGAGAGCTGGTACGAAGGGAAAGGCGAAAAAGGGCAGTCAGTCTGGGCAAGACGTCACTACGTCGATTACGATTTTGTAAAAACACTTGAGATGAGGGTGTTGTCGGGCCGTGACTTTGATGTCCGTGCTAACGACCAGGTGAAGGGAAGCGCTGTCGTTAATGAAGCCTTTGCAAGACAGATCGGGTGGGAAGATCCTATCGGTCAGACCATCGCGTTTGATGGAAGAGGAGTACAGTCATTGAGAAGGTCAAATGGTGTTGCCCGAATCGTCGGCGTGGTCCAGGACTTTTATCTGACACCATTACAACAGAAAGTCCAGCCCACGATGCTCTTGCTGAATTCAACTATGGGAGATGAGGCGGAAAACTTCCTTGTTCGGATCAAACCTGATGATATCGCCGGAACTCTGAAATTCATGGAAGCTGAGTGGAAGAAGATCGCGCTCGCCAATGAGCCGTTCTACTTTACGTTTCTTGATGACGATATCGAGAACTATTACCAGGACTTCGTGAGTTGGAGCAAGATTGTTGGTTATGCGACGGTTTTCGCAGTTTTTATCGCGTGTCTGGGTGCATTCGGATTAACGGCATTGGCCGTGGCGAGGCGAACCAAGGAAATAGGCATTCGAAAAGCGATGGGCGCCTCTGTCTTGAATATCGTATCGCTGCTATCGCGCGATTTTGTAGTGCTGGTTCTGATTGCGAATCTATGCGCCCTACCCCTGACCTTCTTGGCATCGACTTGGTGGTTACAGAATTTCGCATATCGCATTGGGTTGACCGTTGGCGTGTTTTTACTGGGCGGTTTGTTGACACTGCTGGTGGTGATCGGTACCGTGAGCATACAGACCACGACGGCGGCCAGGGCAAACCCGGTTGACGCGCTGCGGTATGAATAGACTTCACGGTCGCTCGATGTATCTCAAGCTGCTTTTCACGGACCGAGGACGCGATGACTGAAACGGTACGGACATATCTGGATTCGATTTCTGCAGCAAGGGTCGTCTACGTTCTCTTCCTGGCCGAGTTTTTTATCGGTCCCATCGGTGGGTTGATCGGAGTCGTGCTAGCCTATGTGTGCCGTCAGGATGCGCCGGACGGGTTGGTTTCGCACTATCGGTTTCAAATCCGTACGTTCTGGATCGGATGGCTGTACATCCTGATCGCCTTCGCGGCCATTGTTTCCTCGATCGGGTTTGTGTTCTCTAGCGATTTCGGCCTGATGGGCCTGATGATCGCGGCAGGTTCAGCCGGGTGGATATTCGGCGTGATCTGGACGATCGTCCGGTGCATAAAGGGTCTGATATACGAGTTGCGGGACGAGGCGTACCCAAATCCAGGTACATGGTTATTCTAGGGATTTGTCGAGAAACATAACCCTCTGTAGTTGAAACCGCATTTCGGACATGAATCTTGACCTGTAAGACGAGCTATATCCGATAGCCGAAACAGGAGGTGACTGCCGCATGAAACCTGTTCCCATTCTGATCGCGATGTTCATCTTCTCTCTGACGCCAGCCGGCTGCGGTGCTGGCAAGAGTGTCGAGGAGGAGGTCGTCGAGCGTTCCGTCGAGTTTACGCCGGGGGGACGAGTCACGATTGTCAACGTGAACGGGGATATAACGATCGGTTCATGGGACGGGCACGAAGTAAAGATGAAGGCGGTCAAGCGCGCGCGTGCCGAAAGCGAAGAAGAGGCGCGGCTGCTTCTGGAGAAGACCACGGTGCAGTTCGACCGGACTGAAGCGGGGATTGACATCCGCACGGACGCACTCAAAAAGCAAGGAAGAAACCGGAACGTTAGTGTCGCCTATACAGTGACCGTACCCAGAGAGATCGACGTGGAATTGAAAACCGTCAATGGGCGTGTAGACGTCGACGATGTATCGGGAGCAGTCGAAGCCAAGACATCCAACGGTCGCATCGACCTTAAGAGGATCACTGGATCGATTCAGGCAAAGACGACGAACGGCAAGATCGGTCTCCTGGAGGTGCTGGGTCCGATCAACGCGAAAACAGCGAACGGCAGCATCAAGGCGGAGGTTGGCGGGAGCGGAGAGCAACAACACGAGATCCGCGCGGCAACGACAAACGGCGGCATCGAGGTGACGCTGCCAAAAGGTCTGAAAGCAAACCTGAAAGCATCCACGGTTAACGGAAAGATCAATACGGATTTTCCGGTTACCGTGAAGGGGCTCATCAGCAAGTCCGTCGACGGCGTCATCAACGGCGGCGGGGAACTGATTCATCTGAAGACGGTGAACGGATCGATACGGCTGAAGGAGCGATAAGCCTGCAGCTTTCCGACACCGGGGGACGGCTCTTGCCGCCCTATCAGGAATTCCTTGGAGACACGTCTCTCGGGGGAACTAGAAAGGAGATAAAACATGATCAGGATGGTCCGGTCTATTGGATGCGTTACCTTCCTTGCCCTGGTCGCATACGAATGCGAGATTCATGCTGCCAATCGCCCTGAGCCCTTTTTCGCATCTTATTTCGTGGATGGTGTACCAGAAATCTCGCCTTTGAACCGACTTTCGTGGACCGATATAAAGCAGGCGCAGATTAACGTGGAAGGTGCCACAGGATTAGTGGTTGTCGTCTGGGGCAAGAATAGCAAGGGAGCGGACCGCTTCTGGGTGGCTGGCCTTGACGACATAGGAAACGTCAGATTGACCAGGGGATCAATGAAGCGGGGCGATTCGGACCTCTACAGCGGTTCGGTTGACCTGAAGACACTGGGCGCAACTCCGGGAACCGTCAACGTGGAGATCCGGGTCATACTCTCCCACGGACTGCTGTTATACAGGCGGGAAAACAGGGTGCATTCCCTTTCGGTACGAGGGGATGAATCAGGCCGGGAGAACGTCAATGGGCTGAAGTGGCAGGCTCAGGTCCCGGACTTCCGGGTACAGCTTCTCAACGGCGATTCCCTGGCAGTCGCCGACTTTAGAGGCAAATTCGTGGTGATCAACTGGTGGGCAACCACCTGCTCGCCTTGTATTGCCGAGATGCCCGGGCTTAATGAGTTGGTGGATAAGTACAAAGACAACGATGGCATCTCGTTCCTTGCCATTGCAACGGATTCGAGGGATGACCTTTCGCGATTCCTCGAGCGCCGCCGATTCGCATACATACAGGCACTGTACAACGAACCTGTGACAGAGATATTCGGGAATGCACTTCCCAGAAACGTCATCATCAATCCGAGCGGAGAGGTGGTATACGATCAGACCGGTGGCAGCTCCACGACGCACAAGATATTGGACGAAGCCATTGAGCGGCTGATGGCTCAATAGACACGAACTGCGCTGAGACGTCACCGCGTTTCAGGTTTGCCTTCCCGACAAGCTCGCCTTTACCACCAATACCGGGCCCTTCGCCGTACAGAGAAGAGCACCATACAAAGGACGTACGAATCACTCCCTAGCGCGGCTTCGCAATGCTCAG
>JAAXHR010000167.1 GCA_012270805.1 Dehalococcoidia bacterium | reverse complement strand
AAGACGCTCTACATCTGCGGCGACGTGTCGCTGTATTCAATACGGCTCAATGTTGCGGGGGTGTGAACGATCCGCAGTCCGTCCAAACCTAGGGCGAGTGGACAATCAATATGTCAATCATAGCGGTGGTAGCTCCAACACATCTTCGCAGTAATGCGACATGATCGACAGGGAGTAGACCAACAACTCCCAAGCATCGTCTTCTGCGGCCGAACCTGCTTCCGTTGCCCACCACTGGTCATACAGACCAGCCATCAAGAGAACCAAGTCGTGAACCTGATACGGAGTGATGTCATTCACCTCGAAATCGTCGCTGGTCAGAAAATCGAACCAATCAGTTAGTGACAGGTCGTCGTCGTTTCCCACTTCGATCCATTTGCGGCAGGATCGGTAGGTTTCATCCGAAGCATTCACCGGCGGGATTTCCACCTCGCGTGTAACTTCTACAATCCGCGTTGTTTCGACTTCCACCGTTTTCACCGTTTCAACGGTTACAGGCACCCGCACCTCTCTGGTGACTTCGACTTCTACTCGGACAGGCACCTCGCGGGTAACCTCGACCTCACGTTCAATTTCCACGGTTACTGGAACCTCCACATCGACTTCCCGTGTAACTTCGACCTCGCGTGTCAGGTAGACCTCACGCGTCACCGGCACTTCAACTTCTCGTGTGATTTCAACTTCACGCGCGACCTCGCGTTCGATTTCTACAGTGACAGGCACTTCGACTACCACCGGTATCTCCACCTCAGATATCACCTGGCGATCAACCTCGACGGTGACAGGCACTTCATGAGGCACCACCACATCACGCTCTACCTCCACAGTCACTGGCACTTGTCGAGTGACTTCAACAGGAACTTCAACCGTCGCAGGAACTTCGATGATCTGCGGCGGTTGAGAGCAACTCGCCACAACCAGCATGAAGGCGGCTACAACGCCGGCCACGATCAGAGCAAATAAAGTGCGAATGAACAACAGGGGCCTCCCTTGGGACTTAGGCAACGCTCTGACCACCAGGCGTTTCCACGACAGTCGCCGCAGGGAGGCGCGGCAAGCGCGCCTAATCCGATTGCGCGGACGCGTAAACGTCCGTAATGTCGTGGAGATGCGCTCTTGTTAAGCGCAAACGCCTGATGGTCGGCAACAACTCTAGCATGGAAAGCCAAGCATTTAATGCTCACGAAGTGCAAAACTCCTTTCATACGAAAAACTAGCTGTCGTGACATCCATTCACGACACGGCTACGGTGTTTAACATCACAACGTGTCAAGTTCGGAACTGATCGCGAACACCGCACACAACTCGGACCGCATCGCTGTGTTCCTGACCGTTGGGTTTACCGCTACCGAATTTTTGGATTAAATGTTCGGAACATGTTGCGACGGAGTGAAGATAACTCAACTGAATTCACGCTGAATACCCACTCCGCTAATAGAATCGGTTAGGTTGCCGATTTCGTAATTCGGTGCTCCAATCCGCAAATACACTCACCCCAACCCGCCTTGTCAAACGTCCAGACTGTCTCCGAATCCGCCATCGACAGCGATGTCGCGTGGCGGTCGATCAATGCCATTCGCTTCCTCTCGATCGATGCCGTCGAGAAGGCGAACAGCGGACATCCGGGCGCGCCGATGGGGCTCGCGCCGACCGCGTACGCTTTGTGGCAACATACTCTGAAACACGCGCCCGGGACACCTGATTGGGCCGACCGGGATCGCGTCGTTCTCTCGGCGGGGCATGCATCGATGCTTCTCTACTCGATGCTCCACCTGACGGGCTACGGTCTGTCGATCGACGATGTCAAGAACTTTCGGCAGTGGGAAAGCAAAACTCCGGGGCATCCGGAATACGGTCTCACAGCTGGAGTCGAAGCTACTACCGGGCCGCTGGGGCAGGGTTTGGGTAACGCGGTCGGCTTCGCCCTCGCTGAAAAGATATTGGCCAACACCTTCAACCGGCCGGGCTACGAGATCGTCAATCATCGCACCTACGCCATCTGCTCGGATGGCGACATGATGGAGGGCGTGGCATCAGAAGCGGCGTCGCTTGCTGGTACGCTCCAACTCGGCAAGCTAATCGTCATCTACGACGACAACCAGATATCGATCGAGGGCGACACCGATAAGGCGTTCCGCGAAGATGTGTCCGCTCGGTTCGAAGCCTACGGTTTCCACATCATTGATCCTGTAGATGGCAACGATTTATCCGGCATTGTCAACGCGCTCAAAGCCGCGGATGCTGAACCTGACAAGCCCAAACTGGTCACTGTGCGTTCAGTAATTGGTTACGGTAGCCCCAACCTCGCTGGCACCGGGGCCGTCCATGGTAAGGCTATGGGCGGTGACGAGGTAGCTCTGACCCGAACTCAACTCGGCTGGGATTATGAACCCTTCGAAATCCCTGAAGACGTCTACGACCACATGCGGTCCAGAGTCGAAAGCGGTCAAGCGCTCTCTGACGAATGGCACGCGAAGTTCGAGGACTACAAGTCCGAGTATCCTGAACTAGCAGAAAGATTTCTCGTAGACCTTTTGGCCATGCTCCATGAAAATTGGGACGATGGCTTGAATCGTCTCGTCGGTTCTCATGATGCACCAATCGCCACTCGTGCTGTTTCCGGCGAAGCATTGCACGCCATCACGCCTGCTTTGCCGCGCTTGGTGGGCGGCTCCGCCGATCTGGCCGAATCGAATAACACCGAGGTCGACGGGCGCGGTTCCTTCTCGCCCGAAATGCCGGACGGACGAAACCTCCACTTCGGTGTTCGGGAGCACGGCATGGGAGCGATTTCTAACGGCATGGCCCTGCACGGCGGTGTCATCCCATACGCCGCTACCTTCCTAATCTT
>JAAXHR010000446.1 GCA_012270805.1 Dehalococcoidia bacterium | reverse complement strand
CCGCTGTCCAAGAACGGGGCGGGAACATCGCCAAGGTCAGCAAAGTGGACCGTGGCTACGGGTTGGTTAGGGAACATCCGCTCGCGGACGTATCGGTCGCGGCGTGACTGATCGCTCACTAATGTGTGCAAATCGATTTCGACGGACGCGCTGTTCAATTGGAAATCTACGACGCCGCTGAGTGTCTCAGTTTCGAGCGAAACCACCACGTCGGCACCTCTGAGCGTTTCGTCTACTTTGAACAGACCCTTGGAACCCGCGCCGACCGTGAAGACCTGCGCCGTTGGCGAACCGACACCTGCTACCTTCGACGTTGGTCCCGCCTCCAAGTCGATCGAATCACCAGCGCTGACGAAGTTTCCGGTAGATGCGACCTGTCCGCCTTCGATCTTCCAAATCTCGATCATGTTCAACACGTCGCCGTTTTCGTCCATCTCCTGTTCGCCCGCAGCACCCACGTAGTCGATGTCCTTGCCCTCGCTAATGAGCTGCAATGCCTTGGCAAGATCCCCCGGGCCAACCTGCTCGCCCGGGGTGTTTGCCACCTTGCGGATCGCGGCTTTGATGTCGTCGCCGTCTTCCGAGCCAGCTTCGGCGATTGCCAGCACAAGAATCGCTGTCGCGTCAAATGCTTCCGAGATGAACAAGCTTGAAGGTTCGCCCCCGAGTTTCGACGCGTACAGCTCTTTGAATGTCGTCTGCGATGGTGTGCCCGGGGCACCCGGCGCAGTGCCATAATTGCCTTCGAAGTTCTCAGCCCCGAGATCGTCAAACATCTCTTGGTTCTTCGTTCCATCCACGAACATGAACTCTTCGAAGAATTGCCCTTCAACCGCTTCACGCAGGTAGACACCTGCGGTTTCTGGGTAAGACATCGCCATCAGGACCGTGGCTCCGCCCTGCGAGGCCTGGCGAAGTTCAGAGGTGTAGCTCGCCTGACCGCCTTCAATGGGCACAGATGCCGATACAGTCCCGCCCAAATTCTCAAACGTCTCCGAGAATACCGTTGAGAGGCCTTCGCCGTAAGCGTTGTTGATGTACATCGTCGCAACGTTCTCGTAACCAAGTTCGTTGGCAAGCTCTGCAAGTATGACGCCTTGGAACGCATCGGACACGGTGGTCCGGAAGACCAAGTCGTTGTCATCCAGACTCGATATGGCCGGCGAGGTCGACGCTGGGGAAACAAGCACTGC
>JAAXHR010000357.1 GCA_012270805.1 Dehalococcoidia bacterium | reverse complement strand
GGGGAGCGGGTCGAAGACCCAAACGAGCTCAACGCCGCCTTCAAGCGAGGCATCAAGGCGACAGAAGAAGGTCAACCGGCGCTGATCGAGGTGATCACCTCGAAGGAGATCGACTACTCCAACCGCCACTAAGCAACTCCTCCATAGACCCTCCCCCGCGTCGCGAGGGAAGCCCGCCTGGATCCTCTCCCCCCGCATCGCGGGGGGAGATGTCCCGTAGGGACAGAGGGGGGTCTGGGCAGGTAGAGAGTCACAGTTCCACATCGAGAAACAGTCATGGACCAGTCACAGCGAACTCCCAACGTCTGGGTCGTCCGCGCCGACGGCGGCGAGTTCACCAAAGCCTGTGTGGACGGGGGATGCACTGGCATCGGCTGGGAAGGAGTGGGCAACCTCACTGACGTTGCTGACAAAGACCACCTTGCCAGGATCTATGTGAACCAGCCCAATCTGCAAGAGGGCAAAGGCACAATCAACACCAACGTCAGTACCATTTGGCGTTTTGCAAATGCAATCAAGCGGGGTGACTGGGTGATTACACCTGGCCGAAACCCAAGCGACCTACGCTATGGCAAGGTCAGCAGCGATTACTTCTGGCTCTCAAATCCAACCGACGGATGTCGATACTCGCATCGAAAGCGCGTCGAATGGGCATCTAAGCCGCTTGAACGCGGTGCGCTTTCCCAGGGCTTTCAGCGCACCCTGACCTCTTGGATCACGGTCTTTCGATGCAGTCACGTCGACGAGTTCCTTGAACGTATCGGCGAGCGCCCGCGCCGAAGACCGGCGGCAGCGGTGTTGGCCGAACAACTCAGGCCATATGAACTGGCGATTGAGCGCATCCTGACGCTGAACCCGACGGAGTTTGAGCAGCTCATCGGACATTTGCTCGCTGCGATGGGTTTCGAGATTGAGGTCACACAACCTGTCTCCGACGGTGGCGTCGACTTCCGCGGCGTGCTCAACGTCTCCAACGCTGCCCAGGTTGCCATCACCGGACAGGTCAAGCGCTATCAACCAAGTTCGAAAATCACAGCGCGCCCGATTCGCGACCTGCGCGGACGCATACCCATCGGTTCTCAAGGCACATTCGTCACGACCTCTGACTACACGAAGGACGCGCGCCGGGTCGCCGAAGAAGATGGCTTCGCCCGCGTCGGGCTGATCAACGGCGAACAGCTCATCGATCTGCTGACTCAACATTGGCAGGCCATCCCCGACGAATTTCGAGATGCTCTCAGTCTGAAGCCAATCTTGGTTCCCGCATGAGCGAACGCCATGCCTGACTGGTTTGAACAACTCTTCGGCTTTCAGGAGACCTCAGACGCCGTCTACGCCAATCTGACTGTGGACGGCGACACCCTGACCTCCAGCGCCAATGGACGCTCCTGGCGGATCGGCATGCTCGAAACTCCGACTCTCGCCGAACTGCGGGATCGCGTTGACACCGATCGCGGAACCCCAATCCACGTTCGCAACATCGTTGGCGAAGCCGGCATCCTGCACCGCGACCCTGCCAACGCTC
>JAAXHR010000003.1 GCA_012270805.1 Dehalococcoidia bacterium | reverse complement strand
GTGCGCAGATCACCGGTGGTGCGGTGGACACTGAACAGTCCAGCATCGACACCGCTGAGGCTATACGTCAAGGTCTGTCCGGAATCGGCATCGGTGGCAACGAGTCTTGTGATGAACACGCCGACGGGTAAACCGGCGACGACTCGATAGTTCGTGACGGACGTCTGCCAAACGGGTGCACGGTTGGCGACAACGTTGACGGTCAAGGCAAGCGTCGCCATGTCGGTGCCATCACTGACAACAGCGTTGAACTCATACGTGGTGCCACGCAGGAGTGCCTGTGCCACGGTGACGCGTCCGGTATCGCTAATGGCGAAGCGAACGGCGTCGCGACCGGTCAAGGTATAACTCAGATCGTCGCCATCGTCATCAACAGCGGAGAGGTTCGCAACACCCGTGCCTACGGAGATCCCTGAGAGTGTGTAGTCGGTGGTGGTGGTCACCCATCTCGGCACAACGTTGACACCTTGCGCTGCGACGGTGATGTCCAGGGAGATGGAATCGGTCAAGCCGTCGCGGTCGGTGACGACAACTCGGACGGGATACGAGCCTGCCGCTGGGATCGCAATTGCGGTGGTCAGAACACCTGCTGCGGAGATGTTGTAGTGTCCAGGGTTGGAACCTTCTAACGAGAACGTCAACGTGTCGCGGGCTCCATCGGGATCGGTTGCCTCGATATCAACGACTTCGGTCCCAATCGATGGGTTATAGCGTAAGGTGTAGGCGGTGGTGACCGTGGTGATCGACGGCGCACGGTTGGCAGCAACGATAATCGTCAAGTCTAACTCGGCGGTGTCTTCGCCATCACTCACAACGGCGGTGATCTGATACGTCGTGCCGTTGGTCAGGGCGACAGCCGTGCGGACGATCCCAGAGGTGTTTATGCTGAAACTCGAAGCATCGTCGCCGGTCAAGGTATAGGTGAGGGTATCATCGGCATCGGCATCGGTGGCGGTGAGGGCTGCGACAGTCGTGTTCGCGACGGTGTGGATCGGGAGGTTATACGTGGTGATAGAGGTCGTCCAGCGTGGCGGATTGTTCGGCGGCGGCGGCGGCTCGGTGCCTAATGCGCCAAAATAGTATAACGTCCCCCCGTGGTTCGGTGCTTCGGCACTGGTGGCTCTGCCGTGATTGACGACAAGGAGCCGTCTTTGATAGTTGTCAGGTTCACCGGACGCTGCGATGTTGACACGCTCCCCGGAGATCGCATCGGCACTCCGAGCGGTACCCATGCCAAGTTCGGTGAGGTCTTGGCTATCGATCAAGGAACGAGACGCATCGAAGTTATAGATCGCACCATGACGGATATCTCCTGAATCATTATCTAAGGTATGAAAACCATCTAAACCGATACCCCCTTCCTGAATAGGCCTGTCCGTCGTCCAACCTTTCGGGTCCGAAAGGACAGAGGATAGGTCCGTTTCACCTCTAAAAGAACTCGGGATCGTGAAAGTCGTGCCTACAAGCATCAACTGAGAATCACCATAGACGTGACGGGCATTCGACAAGTCAGACGCACCTTGCCCAGAATGTAGCAATGCCGAAAAATAAAGAAAGGAACTTGACCCAATCAGCGCAGACACGGAGAATCCCGCAATTTCAGGGTTATAGATGAAAACACCCGTGCCCTCGGTATTCCGTATCAGCATATCCGGGGTGCCTGTGTTCCCAAGTGTAAATGTCTGGTGTTCTGTCCCTGAAGCATTGAAAATACGGAACCGGATCGGCGTGCCCGTCGATAAATTGACAGCTTCTGCCGTCATATACCACACATCCCCTGCCAAAAAATTTACTGAAAAGTTAGGAGGTATCTCAAACGCAGATCCAGCAATAATAGCCGTCGCAACGGTCGGCGTGACATTCAACTTCACAGACGATACAGGGTTCCCACCCCGGAGATGGTATTTCCGTACCCATACCTCAAAGTTCCCACCGGGTGGCGTGTAGTGGACGAACAGGTACACGAAATCGCCTTCAAGTGTGGCATCTATCAGCGAATCACGGGTCCCAGTGGACGGGTGGGCGGCGAGATCGTTGTAGTCATACGAGGCTCGAAACGCTAAGGGCATGCCTAACTCCCATTGGTTACGCTGAACAGGGTGAACTTCGCAACGGCGGGTTTCGCAAACGCATCGTCGCCGAACGCATCTAACAGTAAGTCGATCTCGGTATCCGATAACTCATAGAAATGGTCTCGCTTCTCACGCCAATCGGTGCGCGCACTCGTGGCGGTCGGCACGTTGGATAACGTTTGACTGATCAGACCTGCGCGTTCGTTACCGACTTGCTGCAACGAGACGACGAGGTTCCCAACACACCGATACACGACGGCACGACGCATCTGTTGGCGTTGCGGTTGCTTCAAAACTTGGTTCACGAAGTTGGCGATGTCGTCTTCGGTCTCGTCGGCAAACCGCTCGGCGATGGTGCGTTCCTCGGCACTCAACTTGTCTAAGTC
>JAAXHR010000034.1 GCA_012270805.1 Dehalococcoidia bacterium | reverse complement strand
CACGATATTGTCGGTATTCCTCTTGATCGCCTCGAAGTGGTAACGAATTTTGTTCGTGAGTTGTGTACGGACTCCATAGACCCCCCCCTTGAGACATTCTTTGTAGAACATCTGCAATTACCTTCCTTCACAGGTGAAGAGTTAGCCGTTGTCAAAGTTGATATACCCCAGAGCCTGTTCGTACATCGCAGCCCCGGCGGTTATCTGCAGCGTACGGGGAACAGCACACGTCGCATGTCAATGGAATATGTTGCCCGGTTATTTCAACAACGCAGCCAGACCCGTCTCATCCGTTTCGACGAGCAACCCGTACCTGGCGCGTCATTTGCCGATCTGGAACCGACTTTGATCGAGCGTTTTCGGATTGACGGCGCTCAGGATGATCAAAAAACCCTTGCGTGCAAGTTGGGCATGGCCGTGACGTCGGACAACCGCGAACTGCGCCCGACCGTTACCGGAGTGTTACTTGGCTCCAATCGACCGACACAGTGGCTTGCGCATGCGTATATTCAGGCCGTAGCTTACCGTGGGAAAAGCGTCCCTGAGTCTATGGAATCGGAATGGTATCAGCTTGACGCCAGCGATATCATAGGACCTCTTGACCACCAGATTTTCGGCGCTTGCCTGTTCGTCGTACGAAACCAGAAGGTCCGAGCCAGGAAGGAGATGGGGCGTATGGAACAACCGCAATACGACATGACGGCGGTGTTCGAGGCAATCGTCAACGCGGTGGCTCATCGTGACTATTCAATGTACGGAACCCGAATTCGGTTGCACATGTTTTCCAATCGGATCGAACTGTATTCTCCAGGAGCATTACCGAATACGATGACCGTTGATGATCTCGCCTACCGTCAAGCTAGCCGTAATGAAACTCTGACGAGCCTGCTCGCCAGATGCTCGATACCTGAAGGCGTTTCCGGCCTGGATACGCCGAGAACGTCCGTGATGGACCGTCGCGGCAATGGCGTGCCGGTCATTTTGGCAAAAAGTGAGCAGCTGTCTCGTAAACGGCCGGTATATGACGTGCTTGGTGATGCGGAACTACGCTTGACGATTTACGCCGCTGAACCTGACGACGATTA
>JAAXHR010000072.1 GCA_012270805.1 Dehalococcoidia bacterium | reverse complement strand
GATGATCCGGACGACTGCTCTAGCCAAGTCTTCGCTTGCGCCGGCCGCTTTGAGGTCCTGCACCGCCTTGTGAGTATCGAACGCCATCGTAGCCATGATCTTAGTTCTCCTCGGTCATGATCAGTGTCTGGTCGGTTGGGAAGGGGCGAAATCTAGGTCTAGTACCATCTTGAGTGGGAGCGGATAGGCAAAACGAAGGCACTATGTCTCGCCTCTCTTAAGTCGATTACAGGTAACAGCATCTCGGCTATCAACTGAAGGAAAGGAAAACCGAACTTTCTCCCACTTGACAACGTTCCAGTGCTGCGCGCATGATTTTAAGTAGATCAACAGCGTACTTGTTGGTATTAACCCAGATGCCATTAGATAGTTCCACTGCTCTTAAATGTTGTTTGCCGTAGGTCACAACGGATTCGCGTTTTCCTGGCATCAGTACTGGGCACATTTCGGGCGTTAACTCACCCTCGTCAACGAGCCATTTGACGATTGCGACAGTGGCTGGTTTCCAGCCCGCCCTGGACAATTTGATTTCGGGTGCCTGACCGATTTTCACTTTTGACGGCCTCATTTTTCCTGACACGTCCGAGCATTGGTTTAACGATGTCCAGCCTGGTCCCGGATCAACTTGACCGGGATGCTCATTAATGCCGTCAGGCCCACGACCATCATCACCAGGCCCTGGCATGAAAACTGGAGCGCTGGCCGCGACCGGACCCTCCGCTGAACCCAAATTGCTCCGCCACAACGACAAGGCTTGCAACGCACTCACATGCGATGGGTTTGCCGCAATTCGGAGTTCAACAATAACTCGATCTTGAATCGGTCCGGGCTTGAAAACCGCGTACATCCGCCACTCATCGCCATTCGTAACCACCATGTGTGCTATGCCCGCCACGTTGGCATAATTCAGAACTTGAACCGTATCGTCATCTACCAATTGCCTGCCTAATCGTTTCGCCTCGACTACGATAACAGGCTTACTATCGACCAATAAGGCGTAGTCGGCTTTTTGCTTGCCAACGTCGAATTCGAGCTCAACTTGCAATGGATCTGAAACATCCCAACCTAGTGCTCGGAGTAAGGGATCGATCAGCACCTGCCTCGTACGCGTTTCATTCGCGGAAACAGATTTACCGTGTCGATCGATTTTCGACTTCAGATCGTCAATTACCGCCGCTAAATCATCCAATGCCATTGTTGCCTCGCGCAGTCAGAACCGTTGGTGATTGAATTGTAATGAACAATACGCGGTATTACCCCACCCGCGCACTCTCCCAACACGCGGCAACATGCCCCTCACTCACCTCCTCCATCCACGGATCCTCTTCCGAACACCGTTCAACCGCATAATCGCAACGCGGATTAAACGCGCATCCCGGCGGCATCCGCGTCGGATCAGGCACGTCACCCGGAATCTGCGTCAACTTGCCTGCCTCACGCTGCATGTCCAACCGCGGTACCGAGCCTAGTAGGCCAAGGGTGTAGGGGTGCTTGGGATTGCCGTACAGCTCCTCCGACGGCGCCATCTCCCGTATCTTGCCCGCATACATTACACAAACCCGATCCGCATACCGGGCAACTACTCCTAGATTGTGCGTAATCATCAGCAACGCCGTCCCGAACCGCTCCGTGAGGTCTTTCATCAACTCCAAGATCTGCGCTTGAATCGTTACATCCAAGGCCGTCGTCGCCTCATCCGCGATCAGCAATCGCGGGTTGCAGCTCAGCGCAATCGCGATCATGATGCGCTGACGCTGCCCACCGCTCATCATGTGCGGATAGTCGCGGATCCGGGCTGACGCATCGGGTATGCCAACAAGGTCAAGAAGCTCAGTTGCTCGCGACGACGCTTGCCGACGCGTCATCCCCAGATGCTCCTGTAGCGGCTCCACGATCTGGCGTTCTATCGACAGCACGGGATTCAACGATGTCAGCGGCTCTTGAAAAATGATCCCGATCTTCGCCCCGCGCACGTGCCGCATCTCCCGAACATCGAGCCTCAACAAGTCGATACCTTCAAAGAGCACTTGCCCACCAACGATCCTCCCCGGTGGGTCCGGAACCAACCGCACTATCGAAAGTGCCGCCACGCTCTTACCGCATCCCGACTCGCCCACGAGACCGACCGTCTCTCCCTCATCGATGTGCAGATCGACCCCATCGACCGCGCGCACCACGCCGTAATCGGTATGAAACTCCGTCTCGAGGTTCTTGACCTGCAAGAGGTGTTGGTATGACGTTGTTGCTGGCATCGGCTGTATCTGGTCGTAAGGTGCCCCTTTGCCTGACGGCATTTCCCCCGCTCGCGGGGGAAACCGTACGATAGCTATCATGCTCGCCCCTGGCGGATGGGCGATACATGCAATCTTACCCAAGCACCACAACTCCGCTTCGCAAAGCGAGGGGTCTGTTGCCCCTTTCGCTTTGCGAAGGAGCGCGAGCAAGCGTAGCGCGACGCGAAGCGGAGTATGCAGGCGAGGTTCGGGGAAATCAATCACCAGTGATACCATCATCTACCTACTTCACGCCGACCAACACCGCAATTGCTCCTTTCGACCGTCGATAACCTGCTTCACGTTGGCATCTCCCAATCACCTATCACGCCACCCGTCGGGTTCGACATCAGCGGTCCAGAGTTCCCAGATCGCCCGGCGCGCTCTATCAACGACGACCTCGCCGTCAGATGCGTCGTCCTTAAGTCATACGGAGAAACCGCCGCGCTCGTTTCACTCGATGTGTACGGTATCGCCGGTTGGCTCAAAAGACTCATCATCCAAGCGGTCACAGCATTCACAGGCATACCGCGCGGAAACATCACCGTCCTAACTACCGGCAACGGCACATCGCCACCTCTCTGGCGCGATGAAACCGACCTCCCAAACCAATATCGCAACTATGCCGCATACCTGCCCGAAATCATCGCCGGCACCGCGCTGGACGCTGCACAGACTCTCGAACCTGCCGCCGCCGGAACCGTCACCGCTACCCTGCCCAACCTCAGCTGCCTCGCCACTCCTTCAGATGATGAGGCTCTTGAAGCCGAGCGCGAAAAGTTACAACTGACCGTCATCCAAACTGCTGACGACCGTACTACCTGCATCCTCTACAACTTCGCCTGCCCGGCAACCATCATCGGCAACACCTCCGCATGGACCGCCGACTTCCCCGGTATCGCTTCATCTGCACTCGAAGAAGCCGGAGCCGACGTCGCAATCTTCATCCAAGGCGCTTCAGCCGACATCCGCCCATTCGACTGGTCGGACGAAAACCCCGACATCTCCCACATCAACCGCCAATGGTCCGACGTCCAAGCCTTCGCAATCTTGCTAGCCACTCAAACCATCCGCGCAGCATCAAATGCCATCACCCGCCGTAACGCACAAGTGAAAACCACTATATCCGCCGACGGCGGTGTCGCAACTCTGAGAATCGGCGACACAATCCTCGTTTCGACAAGCACTCATCAACCCATCCGATTCGCCTCGAACCTGCGCGCCGCACTTCCCAACATCAAATTGCTGGTCAACACCAACCCAGCAAGTGCACAAACGCCCGCGTCCGAACGCGCGCAAACCCTTGCCACAGCCATCGAACTCATCACCAAAATCGCAAATTGATCAAGCCCCCTTTCGTTGCCGAAAGGGCGCGAACCAGCAAAGCGACATAAGCGGGGTATGCCCGGAGAGGAGCGGCGATTGGCATCGCAGCCCATCAGCGATGGCATCTGTCATTCCGAGTGGAGCGAGGAATCTACCCCACTAACCCTGAATATATCCTTGAATTTAGGGCTTTCCCAGGTCGTCTAATGGTAGGACGGAGGACTTTGAATCCTTCAATCCAGGTTCGAATCCTGGCCTGGGAGCCAT
>JAAXHR010000304.1 GCA_012270805.1 Dehalococcoidia bacterium | reverse complement strand
GACACCTCACCCGAAGAGTTCGCAGATGCCGTTATGGAGCACGAAGCACAAGTTGTCGGCATGTCCGCGCTCCTCACGACCACGATGCCTAACATGGGACGCACTATTTCATACTTCGAAGACATCGGACTCCGCGACGAAGTCCGCATAATGGTCGGTGGCGCACCCGTCACTCGTGAGTTCGCGGACGAGATGGGTGCTGACGGCTATGGCGAAAACGCCGTAGACTGCGTAGAGACCGCCAGCAGCCTGCTTGAACTCCAAAAAGAGCTCGCCTGACGCAATCGTCAGCACCAACGCCATGCACAACCGCGATCCCTCTCCCTTTTGGGAAGCGCATCACAACCCTCCCCTTACCAAGGGGAGATTCAGAGGGGTTCCGCGCAGCGAGACGCAGGGGGTTCATAACGCCGGCCATCGAAACCCCCTTCAATTCCCCCTTGAGCATCAAGCGGGAGGCTCACACAAAGAACCCTTGATGGGAGAGGGTCAGGGTGAGGGTGAACATCCCAAGCTCGATGTCGAAGCCGCTCGCAAGAGCATGACGCGTATGGCAAACATCTTCGCCGATATCGCCCGGCACGCCGAAGACACCAGCCTCACCAGATGTCCTTACAAAGACGCCCGATCCCGCTGCACTGCCAAATTCGCCTGCTCCAACCAACACTTCACCAAAAACCCACTCGACCAACCCGTCTGCACCGCCAAAGACGGTGACCTCGACTACCGATCGGCTTGGGAGATCTAAATCCTCCTCTTCGCGCAGCGAGGGGGGCGCATCGAAGCAAAGCGGCGGCGCAGGGGGTGCCCGGGGCAGTGTGCTGGGGCGCGGCTAACCTCTAACCCCTAAACCATCATTTCCATCATTCAGAATCTTTAACATCATAGTTCTATGCCCTTAATCCACAACCAAACATCCCTCCCTTTAGAAGCTGGCAAATCCCTCTTCGACTACGCCGACGATCTGGCCGTCCGCGTACCCACGTCGTGCGGACGGACTGGCGAGTGCCACGAGTGCATCGTCGAGGTACGGCGTGGCATGGACGCGCTAGACTCGCTGACCGAATCCGAGAACTTCCTTCGCGACAACTATCGCCTGGCCTGCCAAGCCACCGTCGTCGACATCGAGGCTGACATCGAGTTCAACATCCTCCGTCGCCAGCCGCGTATTCTCACCGAATCGATAGAACGCGACGACATCGAACTTGATCCGCTTACCGTCCGCGAGGGCGACAACGTCATCTTCAAAGGTCCCACCGGTCCTGTTACCGTAGACCGCTACCGCGGACGCATCCTCGGCATCGCCGCCGATATCGGAACGACGACTGTCGT
>JAAXHR010000382.1:642-16282 GCA_012270805.1 Dehalococcoidia bacterium | reverse complement strand
GATACGGTGTGCTTCTCCATGTACTCTGACATGTCAAGGCGAATCATCAGTCGCTCATCGCCGAAGAGGTACTCCGCTAGTTGCTTGACCAAATGCGTCTTGCCCACGCCAGTTGGTCCTAGGAATAGGAAGGCACCAATTGGTCTCTTGGGGTCTTTAAAACCTGCGCGGGCACGTCGGACCGCTTTTGAGACGATCTCGACCGGCTCTCGTTGTCCGAGGACGCGTTTTTGAAGTTCTATTTCCATGCTGCGGAGACGTTCAACCTCAACAACGTCGAGTCGTGTAACTGGGATACTGGTCCACATTGACACGACCTCGGTTACATCGTCCGCTGAGACTTCGGTCTTGATCTTGTCCTTGTGGGTTTGTTCGAAACGCTTCTCGATTCGGGCGATCAAGGCCTTTTGGTTCGTCTCACGCTCGAACAACTCTGACGCAGTATCGTAGTCCTGACGGGTGACGGCTTCGTTCTTCTCCCGCAAGATGTCGTTGAGGACGCGAATAGCATCGCGGACTTCGGGAGGCGGCATTGTGTTCTTCACGCGAACGCGTGAGACTGCCTCGTCCACGAGGTCTATCGCCTTGTCGGGCAGATGTCGATCAACGATGTATCGATCGGCCAGCTGCGCGGCGATCTCAATCGCCTCGTCGGCGATCGTCAGCTGGTGATGGTCTTCGTATTGCTTCTTGACGCCGTGAAGTATCTTTACGGTCTCTTCGACATCAGGCGGCTCGACCTTCACCGGGCGGAAACGACGTTCCAAAGCTGCGTCGCGTTCGATGTGTTTGCGGTAGTCGTCGTGTGTCGTAGCACCGACGACCTGCAACTCACCCCGAACCAGTGCCGGCTTGAGGATGTTGGCGGCATCGACCGCGCCTTCTGCGGCGCCAGCGCCGACCAACGTGTGGATCTCTTCGATGAAGAGGATGCACTCGCGGTTGGCTTTTAACTCGGCGATGATCTTAGTCATTCGCTCTTCGAACTCGCCACGGTACTTGGTGCCGGCGATGAGAGAACCCATGTCCAGCGCCATGACTCGGCGTCCTTTGAGCATGTCAGGGACGGCGCCATCGACGATTGTCGTCGCAAGTTTCTCGACGATTGCAGTCTTACCGACTCCGGGGTCTCCGACAAGCACCGGATTGTTCTTTGTGCGCCGACTCAGGATCTGAATTACGCGTTCGAGTTCGGTGTCGCGACCAATCACGGGGTCTAGTTTTCCGTCGGACGCGAGTTCGGTAAGATCAACGCCCATGCTGTCAAGCATCGGCGTGCGCTTTTTTTTATCGTCGGCTGCACCTTTGCGGCGTGAGCGTTTCGTACCGGTTTCGAGCTTCTGCGTCTCGTCGCGCACTCGGTCGAGAGTAACTTGATTGGAGTTGAGCAGTTCCGCCGCGGTTCCCTCTCCGTCGCGCAATAGACCAATCAGGAGGTGTTCCGTACCGACTCGGTTGAGTTCGGTTAGGCGAGCCTCGTCGACAGCCAGCCGGATCGCTTTCTTGGCTCTCGGGCCGAGACTCGGCGGACGATCGCCAGGAGTTGCTTCGCGGTTGATGGAAAACTCAAGTGCCGTGCGCATTTCGCGCACATCGACTTTGAGGTTGGTAAAGATCTGGGCGACCACGCCCTCTTTCTCGCCCAGCAAAGCAAGTAGAAGGTGCTCGGCGGTGATGTACCGCTGATTGAATCTCTTGGCTTCCTCTTGAGCCGTCTCGAACACTCGCCGTGCGGGCGCCGAGAACATATTGAATCCACGTTCACTGCTGTCGGGCATTGCTCAACGCTCCCTTCAGTCAGGTTGCCGCGGACGCCCTACGCGCCCGCAAATATCAATCGTCAAAAAGATCTTCGAAACCCCCGTCAGCGAGGCTGACCGAGGATTCACCGGAAAGTACCGACACGTCATCTTGTTCGCTTTGAGAGTCTTCCACCTGTTTTAGGCTCAGCCCGAGTCGGCGGCGCTCTGGTTCGATTCGTATCACACGGAAGTTCCTTACGTCACCCTCTTTTACCACTTCCGCGGGGCTCTTGATGTGTCGGTGAGTAAGTTCGGAGATGTGTACGAGGCCTTCGATACCTTCTCCAACTCTAGCAAATGCGCCGAAATGCGCCAATTTCGTCACTTTGCCCTCAACAACTTGACCTACGGTCAGTTGGTTTTCGATGTTTTCCCAAGGTTCGGGCATCAAACGCTTCATGCTCAGCGCTATCTTCAACGACTCGCGATCGACTTTCAAGACCAAAACATCAAGATCTTCGCCGAGTTTCACAACGTCGTCCGGTCGATTTACTGATGACCAAGACATCTCTGAGATGTGAACCAAGCCGTCAGCACCACCGAGGTCGATGAAAGCGCCGAAACTGGATATCCCAGCCACACGACCGCGCCGGATGTCGCCTTCTTCCAATTCCTGCACGAGGCGCATTTTCTGCATGTGGTTGATCGCCTCAAGTGCGGCGCGTTCTGAGAAGATGGCTCGATTGCGTCGTCGGTTGAGCTCCAATATCTTGCAGTCGATTTCCATTCCGATGAACCCGGGCTTTGGGGGTGCCCCATCGCCGACGTATAGGTCTCGTGCCGGTCCGACGAGCTGAGACAGAGGGACGAAACCCTGCACGCCCTTAACCTGGATCACTGCGCCGCCACGGTTCGAACCGATGATTCGACCCTTGACCGTCTCTTCGGCCTCACGAGCTTTTTCGAGGTCGCGCCAGCCATGCTCACCACGCGCCCGGTCGATCGAAAGTAACGGATAGCCTTCAGGACCTTCGGGACGTGAAACGTAAAGGATTACTTCGTCGCCAACCTTTGGCAGGGCATCTTCGCCTTCTTCGTCGGTCAGCAGACGCGTTTCCCGAATCGGTACCCAGCCCTCGGATTTCTGTTGAATATCGACAAGCAGACCATCGCGAGCGGCATCTAACACGATGCCATCAATGATGTCGCCGCGCCGCAGTCCTTCCTTCGGCAGGTACTGGAAAACGAGATCAAGCTCTTCCGGCTCGCTACTCGCTTCCTCGCCATTGGACGCTGCTACGCGATCCTCGGCTTCTTCCGGTTGTTCCGACTCGCTGGTAATAACGGCGACGTTTCCCGGGTTCGCCACCTGCTCCGTCTCTGTAGTCGTCAATTAGAAATCCTTGCGGGTATATCTGATCAGTCCCGTTGGACTGTACGCCCTAATTATAAGCACCTTTGGTTTCCGCCTTGTTCCGGAAACCGCGCTGTAGTCAGGAATTTGATGCCCGTTTGCTGACGCTTGTGTTAACCGATTTTATCTATCCGGCGCGCTCGTTGCCCGCTTTGGGACTACGCGTCAGAACCTAAATGTGGGGAATCTACTTTCGTTGATTGCGGTATTCTTGATTCCATAACTTACTCACTCGAATCTTGACTTGTCCTGCTCCGCATACAAGTCGGGTGGCGACCGGAGAATCTTGACAATGGATCTTGGAATCAAAGGCAAGCGAGCACTTATTACTGGAGGTAGCAGAGGGCTCGGACGTCACTCTGCGCTGGCTTTGGCGAATGAAGGCGTCGACGTGGCGATATGTGCCCGTGGCAAAGAGACTCTAGATGCGACAGTTGGCGAGATTTCTGCAGTCGGCGTCAACGCAGTTGGCTACGCGCTCGATATGGGTGATGCCGATGCGCCGGCTCAGGTGCTAGAGCAGATGAAAGCCGATCTGGGCGACCCCGATATCGTCGTCAACAATGTGGGTGGGAGCATGGGCACCAGTGACGTGATCAATTCTTCCGTCGAAGATTTCGCTATGGTCACCGACCTAAACCTGTTTTCGGCGATTAGGTTAATTAAGTTGACGCTTCCGGGGATGCAGAAACGCGGCTGGGGACGGATCATCAACATCTCTAGCATCTACGGGCGCGAAGCTGGTGGAACTGCCCCATACATGGTGGCGAAGGCAGGGATGATCGCCCTCTCGAAACATGCCGCGCTCTCAAGCGCATCGACCGGTGTGACGGTCAACTCTGTAGCCCCGGGATCGATTCTGTTCCCGGGCGGAACTTGGGAACGGTTCCAAGAGATCAATTCGCAGGAGGCAGTTGAAGAGTTCGTCGCTCGCAACTTGCCAATGGGCAAGTTTGGGTGGCCAGAACCAATCGGCGCAACCGTTGCGTTTTTGGCATCCAAGCATGCCGACCTTATCACCGGCGCATGCATCAACGTAGATGGTGGGCAGTCCCACAACCTCTTCTAAGCGGTAACCTTACATCCGCCGAGATTTCGAGAAATGAAAGACGACCTAGTAATCGCCGGCAAATCTTTTAGCTCACGGTTGATGACTGGAACCGGGAAGCATCGATCAGCGCGAGAACTGCTCGATTCGGTCGTCGCGTCCGGGACTGAAATAATCACTGTCGCTATCGGTCGATTGAACCTTGATGAGCCTGATGAAGAAACGCTGTTAGACGTTTTGGACTGGGACAAGTACCAGATCTTGCCGAACACTGCTGGAGCGCGCACTGCCGAGCAAGCCGTCGGTATTGCTCGATTAGCTCGTGAAGTCACTGGTTCCGACTGGGTGAAGCTCGAAGTGATTCCGGAACCCGCTCACCTGCTTCCCGATCCAGTCGGTTCGTACGAAGCGGCGAAGATGTTGCTAGCTGAAGGATTCACGGTGCTGCCTTATATTCACGCCGATCCGGTACTGGCAAAGAAACTTGAGGATTTGGGGTGCGCGACTGTCATGCCTCTCGGCTCACCGATTGGTTCTGGGCGCGGCGTTCATACGGCAGAGGAAATCGCAATCATTATCGACCAATCGAGTGTTCCGGTCGTTGTCGATGCTGGATTGGGTGTTCCCTCTGATGCCTCAAAGGTCATCGAGATGGGTGCGGATGCCGTTCTCGTCAATACCGCCATCGCCCAGGCTCAGAATCCAGCCCTTATGGGTGAGGCGTTCAAACTGGGTGTGGAAGCCGGACGCAAAGCTTATCTTGCTGGGCGAATACCCGTCGCCGAAGCATCACCGAGCAGTCCACAGGAGTCGCTGGCCGTTACCGCATGAGGTAAGTCCGGCGAACGCCATGTGCGAAACGGCGCGCTCGGGTCTTCCAAACCCTACGCTCTGTCTGGTAACCGATCTCGGCGTAGTTGATGGCGATGTGGATCGATTGACCGAGCGGGTTTCCGTCGCTGTGGAAAACGGAGCTAACATGGTCCAAATTCGCGCTCCAGATTTGGGCCAGAATGAGTTCGGTAGTTTGGTTGAGTTGATCGTCCAGACCGTCTCGGGACGTGCTCTTACAATCGTCAATCCTTCGTCACGTCTTATGTTGCCGTATCTCGATATTGACGGAGTTCAACTCGCGGAAAATGCGCACGTTTCGATTGACGAGGTGCGCCGGGTTTGTGGAGCTAGCGCGTTGGTCGGACGTTCCGTGCATAGTTTGGAAGGTGCTCGTCAGGCTGTTGCAGGGGATGCTGACTTCGTGGTCTTTGGTACCGTGTTTCCGTCGGCTACTCACCTGGGGGGAGAGGTTCAGGGCGTTGGTAATGTCAGGCGAGTCGCGGCGGAAGTCAAGTTGCCAGTCATTGGCATTGGTGGCATAAGTGTTGAGAACGCGGGTGATGTGATGGCCGCCGGAGTGCGCGGTGTTGCAGTGGTGAGATCGATTCTTGGAGCATCGGACCCGGCAGCAGCGACGCGGGATTTGCTTGATGCGATGATGAGCGCGAGCAGAGATCAGGATTGATATTGCGCTATCGTGCTTTCGACGGCATCGGTCATGTCTACAGGACGGAAATGCGTACCAGCGGCGATCGCGCTCAGATCAATTTCGCCATCTGCCACTGCTTTCAGCGTCTCGACAACTAAGGATCGTTCTCGTTTGAGACCGGCCTCGCGGATCGCCGTGAACAGGGGCAAATTCTCGTCGCCCTTGTTTCGTAACTCGCGAATGTCGCACTGCTGGGCATCTTTCCAAAGCGGATTGAATTCTCCAACGCGGACCGAGAAACTGCAATACGTCACTACGGGACCGCGATCAAGCTCAGGTGTGGCGATGTGCATCATCGAGCCGTGTCGATCTTGATTGTTTTCGACAACATCCCAGACCGCGTCTTGCCACTTGCCGACGGTCCCGCCGGGGAGCGCTGGATGTTGGTTGAGGATCAACATGCGTCGGCTGATTTCGGGGGCGTAGAGCATGTAGCCGGCCATGATCGATACATCTGGTGAAAACCTCTCCAGCGACGACAACGCAACGTTGTCGTAAGCATCACGAAGTTGCGCCCAAGGTTTGCGATCATGCGCGAGGCGAAACCTTTGCGACGAAAGTGTTATTGTCAGAATCTCGTTTGTCGTCGCTAAATCCAGAAAGCTGTCGGTGGGGCCTGTTTGACCGCGTTCGCGATTTACGAATACAAACTCGAAAGTTGCGTTTAGTTGATTCGAGTTGATCGCCTGGAGAACGGCCTCGAACATTCCGCGCGAGCCTGGTCCGTTCGCGGTCGTGAACCAGCCGATGCGGAGAGGCCGGCACCCCGGCTTGTACGCGTCGGTGCTCAGCTTCATTCGTCCGAGACCAGATTCAATTGCTCGGCCAATCCTTGTTGCAACCGCTGGATCTTAAGTTCGGCACTGTTAAGCATTTCGGTACAGCTTTTTGCGAGTTTCATGCCTTCTTCGAAAAGCGCCGTGGATTGATCCAGCGACATTTGACCACTCTCGAGCCTTCGAACCACAGTTTCCAATCGTGTGAACGCTTCCTCAAAGGACGCTGGATTTTCAGTTTCAGTTCTTTCGTTGCCGGTCATGGTGATTTACTGGTCAGTTGTTGGTGTTTATGGTTTGAGCTTCGGTTTCGACGGTTCCGTCGGCAAAGGTCAATTCCAATGATTCTTTTGGGCTGACGTTGGCGGCACGAGTGATTACGCGACCATCGTTGCCTCGAGCGATCGCGTAGCCGCGCTCAAGGATGTTGTACGGTCCTAGTGCTCTAAGTTCGGCTTCTACTCGTCTCATGGCTTCACGTTTGATGGCGACGTAACGCGACCATGCGTCGCCGGCTCGACTCCGCAACGATTCCACGCGGTCTCGATACTGATCGGTTTTCGGCGCGCTGTCGGCCAATCTGTCATGTGTCAACTCAAGACGTTGTCTCGCGAGTTCGACTCGACCCGACAATCCACGCATCAACCTTTGGGCCAAGTCCGCCGTCTCGAAGGTCAGCCCAGCAATATCCGGCGACACCAACTCGGCTGCGGCTGAAGGCGTAGGAGCGCGCAGATCGGCAACATCGTCCGCGATTGTGAAATCGGTTTCGTGGCCCACCGCACTGATGACGGGAATGCGGCTCGCAAAGATGGTCCTCGCAACCATTTCGTCGTTGTAAGGCATCAAGTCCTCAGCCGACCCTCCGCCTCTTGCCACAATTACCGCGTCAACATCTTCGGTCTCGGCGTACGCGTGGAGATCGGCGAAGGCCTCAATGATGGAGACCGGTGCCAATTCGCCCTGTACTGCTGACGGAGCAAGTAGCAGTTCCATCAGGGGATAACGCCTCCGCACTACATTCGCGATGTCGTGCCATACCGCTCCTTGTTCGGAAGTGATGACGGCGATCCTTTGAGGAAATTGCGGGATGAGACGTTTGCGAGACGGATCGAACAGTCCTTCGGAACGGAGCTTGCGCTTCAATTCCTCAAGTTGGGCTTGCTGATCGCCGATTCCCGCGGGCTCAGCGGATGTGACGACTATTTGCAGGTCGCCGCGCGGCGCATAGATGCCGGCTGAGCCTTCGCAGATGACCAAGGCCCCGTCTTCCAAGTACTGATGGCCGCGACCGTAGCGGAACATCACGCACCTGAGCGATGCCTCTCGGTCGCGTAGAGAGAAGTAGCTGTGTCCGGACGCGGGTTGCAAATGTCCGGAAACTTCACCGATTATGCTGATGTTCGCAAGCTGAGGATCGCTTTTGAGCAACCCCTGGATTAGTTGCGAAACCTCGGAGACTGAGCTTGGACCAGGTTTGTCGCTAGATGTAGCGGGGGATTCTACGGAGCTGTACATCGTATTGCCCCCATTATCGGCGTTTTTCTCTTGACAGTTTAGTCGGCGCGGCCGATGTACTCTTTCGTGGTCGTATTGACGCTTATCATGTCCCCTTCGTTGACGAAAAGCGGCACTTGCAGCGTGAGGCCGGTTTCGGTGGTGGCAGGTTTGGTTGCGCCGCTTTGGGTATCGCCTCTCAGTCCGACCTCGGTATGGGCGATCGAAAGGTTTACGGCGGACGGCAACTCGACGAGGATAGGCTTCTCTTCGTACATCAAGAGGACCAACTCGCCTCCCTCGGGCAGAAAATAGGTCGCATCGCCGAGAAGATTATCGCCGAGAAGATGTTGCTCGTAGGTTTCCATGTCCATGAAGACGTAGAATTCGCCTTCTTTGTAGAGGTATTGCGCATTGCGACGTTCGGTCTGGGCTACTGTCAGCTTGTGGTTGCCGTTTAGCTTGCGTTCGAACACGCCGCCAGTGCTTAGTTGCCTGACCTTCAGCGTTAAGGTCGGCGGAGCT
The DNA here is from genome assembly GCA_012270805.1 of Dehalococcoidia bacterium. Classification (GTDB taxonomy): domain Bacteria; phylum Chloroflexota; class Dehalococcoidia; order Lucifugimonadales; family Lucifugimonadaceae; genus Bin127. Next base: position 7,737 of record JAAXHR010000382.1, on the reverse strand, counting down.
TTAGGTGCTTGCCGATGCTGCCACTCCATGATCTGGTAGACATCACCATCAAGGAGGATGGTCATATTGCGGCGGATCTCGGACGAGGAAATTGTCATACGTTGTTGCTTTCGTTGCTGTTCGGATTTTTGGTTGGTCGTTGCGAACTTTAAAACCGCATCTTTTCAGCGTGGCTCAAGACGCGTGCGCGTCCGTTTTCGAGAACCACTACATCTTCGATCCTGACACCACCCCATCCGGGAATATAGATTCCTGGCTCGATGGTGAACGGCATACCGTCTTCCAGCGGTGTTGTGCCACGTGGTCCGACGTTGGGTTCTTCATGCACTTCAAGACCCAGTCCGTGGCCCAGGCTGTGACCAAACTTATCTCCGTATCCGGCATCGGCGATGATTTTACGAGCGATGCCGTCGGCTTCACCGCCAGTTAGCCCTGCTTCGACTTGCTCGATAGCGGCTTCTTGAGCTTCTAGGACGATGCTGTAGATCTTCGCCACTTCGTCGTCTGCATCGCCGAGTACGACTGTCCGTGTGAGGTCGGAGCAATAGCCCTGGTATGTGGCTCCGCAATCGAAAACTATGGTTTCGCCTTCTTTCAGTTTGGTGTCGCCGGTTTGATGGTGCGGTCGTGCGGCGTTCGAACCGGTGGCGACGATAGTGTCAAATGACAGACACTCTGCGCCGCGTTCGCGAATCGCTTTCTCGAACTCCCACGCGGCTTCCTTCTCGGTCATGCCCGCGGCCAGTTTGACCGAAGTTTCCTCGAAGGCCGCATCTCCGATATCGATTGCTTTCTGCAACAGCTCGATTTCCCCAGCATCTTTGATGGCGCGCAACTTGGCGGCTTCGCCGGATTTAGGTTCGAATGCCACTTTGACATCGCTCTCGGCGACCGCGTCTTCAAACATCTTGAGTGCCGATACGGTCAAGTTGTCAGCCTCGAAGCCTAGATTGGTGACACCCAGATCTCCGAGGAGTTTCGGGAACCACTCCGACAATCGGCCTTGGATTTGCGAAATCTCGAAACCGGTCACCTGATCCTCGGCTTGTTCGGTGTAACGGAAATCGGTCGCGAGCACCGCTTCATCTTCCGTGATGAAGAGGTATCCAGCGGTCCCGATGAATCCGGACAAGAATCGACGATTATGCGGATTGGAGATCAACATGGCGTCGATCTCTTGTTCTTGGATCAACGAGCGGAGAGCGGCTACGCGATTCGGGTGCCGGAAACCATTTTCGATCATGTGGATGCTTCCTTTACGTGTACCACTAGGCTCTCCAGAGCATAGACGTAGCCGCGCCATCCAAGACCGGCTATCTGTCCAAATGCATAAGGAGCAATCACAGAGTGGCGACGGAATTCTTCACGTGCGTGGATGTTAGATATATGAACCTCAACGACGGGAAGTTTACTGTCTAGAAGCGCATCGAGTATCGAGTAGCCAACTTGCGTCAGCGCACCACCGTTGATGATGATGCCGACTGCGTTATCCGATTCTGCTTGTATCCAGTCGACTATCGCGCCCTCGTGGTTTGATTGAAAAAAAGCGACTTGAACGCCTAGTTCATCAGCGCGCGTCGCTACACGCTCCTGTATGTCTGCGAGCGTGATCGATCCGTAGTGTCCAGCGTCGCGTTTGCCCAAGTTGTTGAGGTTCGGGCCGTTGATTACTAAGATGCGGTCCATTAGTTGAAGCTGTCTGTCAACATTGAGTTCGGCGCGTTGCGGTGGTCGAAAATCGACTTGGGCGCATCAATTAAGGCTATAACGCGTCGCGGCTTTTGCGCCTTTGAGCATCCCGTCTGCGTCCTGCCCCAGGATGAGCATCTAGATATACTTTGCGCGCTTGCTCGGCCGAAACGTGGGTGTAGACCTGAGTCGTAGATGGCGATTCGTGGCCCAGAAGGTCTTGAACAACGCGCAGATCGGCCCCTCCGTTCAAGAGATGCGTCGCGAAGCTGTGCCGAAGATTATGCGTGTGGAACATGGCATCCAACCCAGCTGCCAACGCATGTTTCTTGACGATGCTCTGTATTCCGCGCTCGCTTAAACGACCACCTAGATTGTTCAGGAACATCGCGTCACCGGATCGTCGCGTCGCGAGTTTGAGACGGGAATGAGTTATATATTCGGTCAGCCACTTCGCGGCCGAACCGCCAAGCAATACGATGCGCTGCTTGGACCCCTTGCCGAAAACCCGACATTCTCTCGCCTTTAGCCCTACGTCGGCAACATCCATCGAACGCGCTTCAGAAACCCGGACTCCGGACGCATAGATCAACTCGAGAATTGCGCGATCACGCAGACCAAGTGTAGTAGAGGTATCGGGGACATCGAGAAAACGTTCGATTTCAGATTCCGAAACCACATATGGCAGCATTCGAGGCTGCTTAGGCGCAGAAACCATATCGGTCTCGTTCGATTCGACTCGACCGGTCTCTTGCATCCAACCGAAGAATGTGCGAAGCGCGGTGAGTTTGCGGCTGATCGAAGCCTTTGCGTATCTGCGACTCGCCAACCAAGCCAAATAACTGCGCAACTGGCGTCGGTCCGGTGAAGTGATTTCATCCAGACAACCGCCATCCGCTAGGAAATTCATGAACGTGGACAAATCGTTCATGTAGTTGCGGACCGTCGGAGTTGCGAGTTGTCGGATCGCAAGAAGGTGTTTCTGGTACTCCTTCAAGGCCGGAGCCCAATCTGTACCGCCCACCGCGTTCCACAAACCGGGGACACTAACCTTTGCGGGTTCGAATTCAGTCTGCGACATTACGCAACCCGCCCGATTGTTAACCAGCGGTTCCGCGTAGTGAAGTGTGAACGGCTAGCGCGCCGTGCGAGATCTGCGGCTGATATTTCGAGAGCGCGAGCGCGTGGACCTCGTGGTGCGTCGCTTCGCCGCTTCGGGATGCTCCTTAAAGCAACGCTGCATACGCTGTGTCTTTTTTTCGTTCCACTCTTCAAGCTCGGATTCATCAGAGGGTTCGAGGTCGAGCGCGACTCGGCATTTTGGGAATTCTGGACAAGCCAGGAATTCGCCCCGGCGTCCATTACGCACAACGAGTTCGATGCCACCATCACAGATGACACCAGATCCGACTTCGACACGCTTCTCGAGTTCCGGTACGCCGTCCGGGTGCGCGGCGTGACATTGTGACATACGGCGAGTGAACTCGCCTTGCCACTCCTCGATCTTTTCGCCATCGGATTCATCGCTTGGTCTTAGATCCATCGCAAACTTGCATGCCGGGTATTCTGGACATGCCAAAAAGTCGCCTCTTCGACCGTTGCGTACGACCAGTTCGGTTCCGCCTTCGCATTTGATCCCGCTCGCAACATCGAATTCGGATCGACGCACTCGCTGCGCATTTTGAAAGGCATGATCCAAAGCGGAGTCGAACGGTCCGTAAAACTCCCGGAGCATCTCGACACGCTCCATATCGCCGTTCGCAATGTCATCAAGCTTCGTCTCCATGCCGGCAGTGAACCCCACATCCACGATGTCAGGGAAAAACTGCTGCAACATGGCGCACACAGCTGTCCCGCTCTTTGTCGGGTGAAAACGGTTTCGCTCGCGCGTTACGTAGTTCCTATCTACGATTCTGCCCACAATGGTGGCGTAAGTGCTAGGTCTTCCGATGCCAAGTTCCTCCAATGTTCGGATGAGGTTGGCCTCTGTGTAACGCGGAGGAGGTTGAGTGAACTTCTGATCGCTGTTGACCTTGAGCAGGTTAAGCGTCTCTCCTTCAACGAGCGACGGCAACCGCTTGGCATCTTCGGATTCGGAGTCTTCGTCTCTGGTCTCCACGTAGAGGGCGCGGAAGCCATCGAATACCATGACTGAGCCGGTGGCGCGCATCTTGTGGGTTTTTCCATTCGCCAATTTGGCGTCGATGTCTGCGCGCGTTCTCTCGTCAACACCGTCGGCCATCTGACTCGCAACCGTGCGTTTCCAGATGAGGTCGTACAACCTACGCTGGTCATCGTTGAGGTATCGGGCAACCCGTACTGGCGTGTTCGCTATCGAAGTCGGCCGTATCGCCTCGTGCGCTTCCTGCGCGTTTCGCGAACTTGTCTGATAGACACGATGCCCAACCGCATACTTGTCTCCGAACTCTCGCAGTATGAATGTCTGCGCCTGCTCAAGTGCCGATGTTGCCAAGCTGGTCGAGTCGGTTCGCATGTAGGTGATTAAGCCTACGGGTTCACCGTCACCCAGCACTACCCCTTCATAAAGACTCTGTGCCGCCGACATCGTCCTTTGCGCATTGAACCGCAGACTCCGGGCGGCCTGCTGCTGCAACGTGCTGGTAATAAACGGAGGACGCGGTCTGATCTTGACTTCCCGCTTGGTTACGCTAACAACCGAGTAAGAAGCGCCTCTGAGTTTTTCGACAATCGATGTCGCCGCGTCTTTGTTCGGAACAAGGCCGTTTTCGGGTTTGTTCGGATCCTTGTTTTCGCCGTGGAGCCGGTACAACCGAGCGTTAACCGGGATGTCGGAAATCTCTTTGTCGAGATCGACTGAAACCAGCCAGTACTCTTTGGGCACAAACGCTTCGATCTCGGCCTCGCGGTCGACTACCAACCGCAATGCAACCGACTGGACCCGCCCTGCCGACTGCGCCCCAGCAACTTTGTTCCGGATGAACGGGCTGAGTTTGAATCCGACTAGGCGGTCAAGAATTCGACGTGCCTGCTGCGCTTCAACCAGCTGGTAGTCGATGGGACGCGGCTCCCTAAACGCTTCCATCACCGCGCCTTTGGTAATTTCGTGGAACACGACGCGCCGAGCATCGTCTTCGGAGATGTTCAAAATCTGGCTCAGGTGCCACGAAATCGCTTCACCTTCGCGGTCTGGGTCCGTCGCCAAGTAAACGCCGGTTGCATTCTTGGCCGCGGCTTTGAGCTCGTTGACAACTTTCCGCCGGTCAGCAACGATGCTGTACTTGGGCTCGAAATCGTTTTCGACATCGACGCCCATCTTGGACTTTTGCAAATCCCGGACGTGACCGACCGACGCCTTGACGTCGAACCCTTCGCCCAAGTAGCGCTTTATTGTGCGCGCTTTGGCGGCAGATTCGACGATCACAAGATTGCCGTTAGGTTTCTTTCTGCTCCGTGCCAATTCGTCACCACTTCCGATGAGAGATTCCGTTTCGTCGGAATTTGTAGTTATGCAGGTTGTCCCTGATCGAGCAGTCTGGGCGCGCCAATTTCGGCGCGTTTGTTGTTCAACTCGTACAACGCGCCTTCTGTGCACCGCACCACACCTCTCACTTCCATCATAGTAAGCGCCGACATGACATCGTTTACAGAAACGGACATCAATCGCGCTACCTCGTCGATGTGCATGGGGCCTTCAGCGTTGCTGAGAGACATGACGATTGAGTGCTCTTGCTCGTTGAACGTCTCGATCTCCTCGACTGGTGGTTTCCTCGGTCTTGCTTCCGAAAAACTCCTTGGTTCTTTTCGTGCAGTCACGGTCGACGAAACATAGGCCGAAGATTGTCGCTGTTCGATCTCCGGGTCGCGCTCGAGGTCCCCGAAAAACGCGCTCAACTCTTCAAGCACATCATCGGCGCAAGTGGTAAGTTTAGCCCCTTGTTGAATCAACCAGTTCGTACCTTCGCTCTGCGGTGATGTAGCGTTGCCCGGAACGGCAAATACCTCCCGATTTTGCTCCAACGCCCATTTCACCGTCCACGTCGCGCCACTCTTTTTCGCAGCTTCGACGACAACGACACCTCTGCTCAATCCACTGATTATTCGATTCCGTCGGGGGAAGTGATCACGTTTAGATCGTGTGCCGAGTCGATATTCGGAGATTAAACACCCGCTTTCCACGATCTGCCGTGCGAGTCCACGATTCTGTTGCGGGTAGATCGAATCCAGACCGCCTGCCAGAACCGCGACGGTACGCCCGCCCGCGTTCAAGGCCGCGCGGTGCGCTGCGGTGTCGACGCCGATCGCCAAGCCGCTGACGATAGTGACACCCACCCGAGCAAGCTCACCAGAAATGATGCTAGCCATCTCGATCCCATAAGGTGTGGCGTTTCGAGTTCCTACGACGGCCACCGAGTTGCTATCGTTCGAAACCAGGTCGCCACATACATATATGACTGCTGGCGCATCGTCAGATTCCGCCAATTGATCTGGGTATTCTTCGGAGCGCAAATGTATCGGCCGGATGCCGCGCTGGATGAGCCTGTCCATCTCCTCGTCGGGATCGATTTGGTTTCGTTTGGAATCGATGTCTTCCACCAGTGCCGGCCCGATGCCCGCGTCGCGCAACTCCCCTCGTCTAGCCTGCCAAGCGTCTTGCAGGCTGCCAAAGTGAGTTTCAATCCGGCTAAAACGTTGCGGCCCCATTCCATCGATGCCATGGAACGCGACCCAGTATTTCAAATCGTCCATATGTCTTTTGCCTGTTTCAAAATGATCGAGCTACGTCTGCGGCACCAATGCTTTTGCCTTCGAGTTTTGCGACTGGAGAGTCCAGATCAGCCAGCCGCGATACACGTTACTACACGCTCTACGAGTTATTCGATTCCTTATGGCACAAATCGCCCGGAGATGATTCGGCACGGTCTGGTGATGGTAGAGATAGCGGGCTGGCGGAGAGGACAGGATTCGAACCTGCGGTGAGTGTAAGCCCACACACGCTTTCCAGGCGTGCCCGTTAAGCCGCTCCGGCACCTCTCCGCGATGAAAACTCGAGAATCGTCAAAGTTCGCGATGCATCATTCCAGTGAAAATGTGGCGGAGAGGGCGGGATTCGAACCCGCGATCCCGGTTGCCCGAGATACCGGTTTTCGAAACCGGCGCTTTCAACCACTCAGCCACCTCTCCTCGCTATTTTGATCTGCAAATGGCTCTAACAATTGTAAAAGCCCCTTGGCAACGACCTATTTTCCCACACCTCACAGTGCAGTATCGTCAGCGCTACGACGTTTCACTTCCGTGTTCGGGATGGGAACGGGTGGTTCCATCGCGCTCTAATCACCAAAGGGCTTTGCGATATTTGGTTGTCTTGACGGTGCGTGATGGAAGTAAGTGGGCGTTGATGCTGGTAGCGGGGGCAGGATTCGAACC
>JAAXHR010000382.1:0-600 GCA_012270805.1 Dehalococcoidia bacterium | reverse complement strand
ACGAGCTACCACTGCTCCACCCCGCAACGCATGAGTTGATCCAAGACACGCCAGTCGAACATGTCATTGAAACCGATTCCGCATTCTCACCTAACCAGGACAAGCCGATTGATGAAGAGATTTAATGGTCAAGCCCTCGACCGATTAGTACCGTTCAGCTGAGCGCATTGCTGCACTTACACCTACGGCCTATCTACCCGGTAGTCTCCCGGTGGTCTTACTCCCCTTTTGATTATTGGGGGATGGGACATCTCATCTCAGGGTGGGCTTCGTGCTTAGATGCTTTCAGCGCTTATCCCTTCCGAACGTGGCTACCCGGCGGTGCGGCTGGCGCCACAACCGGCACACCAGAGGTTCGTCCAATCCGGTCCTCTCGTACTAGGATCAGCTCCCTTCAAATGTCCTGCGCGCACGGCGGATAGAGACCGAGCTGTCTCACGACGCTCTGAACCCAGCTCGCGTGCCGCTTTAACGGGCGGACAGCCCGACCCTTGGGACCTTCTTCAGCCCCAGGATGCGACGAGCCGACATCGAGGTGCCAAAGCTCCCCGTCGATACGATCTCTTGGGGGAGATTAGCCTGTTATCCCCGGGGTAGCTT
>JAAXHR010000434.1 GCA_012270805.1 Dehalococcoidia bacterium | reverse complement strand
GAAGCCGTGTTCTTGGCGTTCTTCTGTGTTTTCGCGTTTGTGAAGGCGTTGGACCCGGACATTTCGCATACCGAGAAGCCGATGGATCTGACGATGTTGAACGCGGTCATCAGCGCGCAGCATGCACCACCAACTGATCTCTGGCTAAGCGGTTATCCGATCGCGTACTACTACTTCGGATACTGGATGTTCGGTGGCATCGCACAGATGTCGGGCGCGCAAGCGAGCATCGCCTACAACTTGGCTTTAGCTACCATTGCCGCGATGTCAGCCGCGGCGATTTTCTCGCTGGTGTCGAACCTGGTCCGCCGCGACGGTGCGAGCACGATGCAGATGCTTGCAGGAGGCTTGATCGCCGCAGCGCTGCTCCTCGTAATCTCGAATCTCAACGGATTTTGGGAGCTGTTATCGCTGGCCGGCATCGGGTCGGACGGGTTCTACGACTGGCTCGGCATAAAAGGTGTCGACTTGAACGACGCGAGCACAGGTTGGCGGCCCGAAGGCTGGTGGTGGTGGTGGGCATCGTCAAGAGTGATTAACCGTTTCTTGCCCGATGGCACTGAACTCGATTTCACGATCCAAGAGTTTCCGTTCTTCAGTTTCATGCTGGGTGATCTGCACCCGCATGTAATGTCGATACCGTTCGTACTGACCGCCGTTTCGGTGATCGCGAACTTGCTGTTCTCGCGTCTCAGGTGGGGCATCAGTTGGCTGCGCAGCAATCCGATCTCTGCTGTCTTGCTAGTGCTGGTCGTAGGGTCGGCAGGTTTCATCAACACTTGGGATATGTTGTGGATGCTGCTAGCGTTGGGCGGGACCATTTACTTCAAGTCGTACCGAGAGAACGGCAGGATACATCTGCAAGCGATCCGCGCTGCGGTGCCGGGATTGGTGATTGTCGCTTTGATCGGTGCCGCGTTCTTTTCGAACTACTACTTCGTGACGATGCAGAGCCAGATACAGTTTCCGCCGGCGATCCCCACGAAATACGCGACTCGTCCGATCCACTTCTTCACAGTCTGGGGCGGCTTGATCGCGGTGCTGCTGGTGTTCGCGAGCACAATCGTGATACCGACAGTGTCGCGCGAACTAGCGGTATTCAGGCATCGTGCAATAATGCTCGGATTTAACTCCAGTTTGTACGAGAAATTCCCGTGGATCGTCTCCGTCGGATTCGTAGCTTTCATTTATCTGGCTTGGATCATTGCCCATTACAGCTTCAACGACAACGCTGGCGGCGCAGACATTGTGGCTAGATTACCCTTGACAGCCCTGCTTGGAGCCTCGTTCGTGGGGTTGTTTGTGACCACCTATCGTCGCGGTATGCGAGGCGCCGACGACGGAGCGCATGTGGCTTTGATACTGCTGACGATCTCGGCGTTGCTTCTGTTCTGGGCCGAGTTGTTCCGGTTGCACGACATGTTCGGAGGTCGCCACAACACCGTGTTCAAGTTCTACTACCAGGTTTGGATCTTCTTCGCGTTAGTCGGCGGATACAGCATCTACTTTTGGATGCGTCGGCATCCTTCATTCATAGGCCAAATCAGGTACCTGAGTGTCGCGGCGGTTCTGGTCGCAGCACTGCTAATCACCGTGTCTCTCTACTACCCATTAGCAGCCACCGCCGGTAAATCGTCGGAATCGGGAACCGAGTTCACTCTTGACGGGCTTAGGTTCTTGGACAATATCGGTCCATCAGTACCGGAAGCGATGGATTGGATCCGCCAGAACGTCAGAAACGACGATGTGCTGATAGAGGCGCCGGGAAACAGCTATAC
>JAAXHR010000123.1:7923-10320 GCA_012270805.1 Dehalococcoidia bacterium | reverse complement strand
CCGTTCCAGCTCGTAACCGTCCGCGGTTCCCGTCCCCGTCCCGGTGTCGATCTTGACCGGCCGAGGGTGCTTGAAGTCCAAGATGAAGCGGCACGGTTTGCCCATGGTAATGGTTAAATCGTAATGCTTCTTCCCGATGTCAATGTGCTGATATACGCACACGTTAAGGATTCCACCCCGGACCACGCCAAGTATGCAGACTGGGTTGTTCGTCTGGCGACGGGGGCGGAACCCTTCGCCCTATCAGTCCTCGTTTTGTCCGGCTTCATACGAATTGTGACCAACCCTCAGATTTTTCCTGCGCCGTCAACGCTTGGCCAGGCTTTCGATTTCGTGTCCTCACTAGTAGCACGTCCGAACGCACGTATCGTTGGCCCTGGTCCCGACCATTTGGACTTATTCGAACAACTATGCAGGGAATCTAGAGCCACCGGGAAACTGGTTGCCGATGCCCAGCATGCCGCGATCGCGGTCGAATATGGTTGCACGATGGTTTCGACCGACTCCGACTTCAGTCGATTCCCAGGGCTTCGGTGGCAGCATCCGCTCCGTCCTTCCGGATTGTAGCGCGGGTTTCAATAACGCCCAAACACCATTGCCGCGGCAATCGACAGTCGTTCCCTCAAGTGTTTGAACCCAGGCTCGTTTGACTGGCGTAATCGAATCACCATTCGTTGACAGATCGATCCAATAACGCGCAGTAGGTCTTTCAAGACCAGGCTCAAAAACTCCGGGCAGGCGGCAAAACGGCAAAAAGAAAACGAGCTCGGACAGCAAAACCTGTCCGAGCTCGTTTTTGCTTTCGAGCGAACTCGATTACTGGGTTGCCCGGAGGTTGTTCAGGATCAACTGGAACGTGAGGTGCCAGAACGCGCCGTTGGTATACGGGTTGTCGTGGGTCGGCCAGTTAGTCCAGTACGTCGTGTTCATCGGGATGCGGTGATACCACTCGAGAACCTGAACATCGGGCAATTCGTCAAGCCAGATGTCCATTGCCTCGGTCCAAAGTTCCTCCAGCTTGGCAACGTCGTTGATGCCCGTAGCAGACACTTCGTCAGTCAGTTCGTTGAACCGCGGGTGTGCCCAGAAGTACGCGTTGGTCTGGTGACCTTCACCTGCTTCTTCGGCATCAGTGCCGTAGTAGAGGTTCATGGTGAAGTACGGGTCACGAACCGAGCCACCGTGGCCTCGGAGTCCACAAGACGCTTCGCCGGCGCTCTGCTGCGCCCAAGCATCAGGCGGGTTGTTGTACGTGGACTTGATGCCATGGTTGTCCAGCTGTCGAGCCAAGATCGGACCGAAGTCGTTGAAGATACCAAAACCGAGGATGTCGCAGATAACTTCGTTGCCATCCTTCTCCCAGTATCCGCTGCTGTTCTTGGCGTAACCGGCATCCATCATCAACCCGTCTGCCTTCGCTGGGTTGTACTCGGTGGTGTTGTGCGTGGAGGCGAGCTTGTCTTCCACCGCGTCGTAATAGCGCTGAAGTGGGGCATACGACGGGATCGGCAGCTGTGACGGGGTTCCAGCACCGTCATACGCAACCTCGATCAATTGTTCGCGGTTGATGTAATACGACATCGCCCATCGCACGCGTTTGTCGTTGTACGGCGGCTCACTGGCGTTGAACAACAGGCCGATAGGCCACCAGTCGACGTAGCCATAGGGCTTCTCGAATCCAGAGTGAGTGACCACCGCGGGGTTACGAGCAAGAACCTCGGCCATTGTCGTCGGACGCAGGTCAAGTGTAGCGTCGGCGCGGTTGGCGATGACCGCCTGGGCCATCTGCGTCTCACCAGGGTTCGGAACGTAGACGATCTGAAGGACTTCGGGCAGTTGCTCGACCAGGCCTTGGTCGACGGCCCACCAAGAGTCGCGGCGGTTGATGATCTTCTGCTCTGGCGAAGTCTGCACAACATGCCACGGTCCGGTCGTTACCGGCCAGCCCTTGTCGATGTCGAAGTGAGTGAACTCGAGCCAGTCATTGCCTTCGAACACGTGCTTCGGAACAATGTAAAGTCCGATGTCGAACTTGTACATCATGAAGTACATGAACTTGGGACGCGGGCCTTGGAACGTTACCTTGACTGTCAAGTCGTCAACTTGGGATATCGATTCAACATCTCGCTGAACCTGTGCGCTTCTGCGCACGCCGGAGTTGTTCAGCAGGTAGTCCAACGTGTAGGCCACGTCATGCGCACCGAAAGGTTCGCCGTCGCTCCAAGTGATGCCGTCGCGCAAGTTGATCGTTAGCTCGGTGAAGTCGGAGTTGTATTCCCACGTTTCAGCCAGCCACGGATAGACCGTGTCGTTGAATGCGGAGTAGAAGGCCAAAGGCTCGTAGAGCAGGCCCGGGCCATTCTGATGGCTTGTGCCGCCGTTGTAGATGTTCCAGAT
>JAAXHR010000123.1:0-7852 GCA_012270805.1 Dehalococcoidia bacterium | reverse complement strand
TCGACCTCGACGACCTTCTCGACCTCAACGGTCTGAACGACCTGCTTTTCGACCTCGACGACCTTCTCGACCTCGACCTCAACGGTCTGGACGACTTCCTTCTGAACCTCGACGACGACTTCTCGTTCGACCTCGACAGTTTGAACGACTTCTCGTTCGACGACCTTTTCGACCTCGACGGTCTCAACGACACGTTCCGGAGCCTGCGTGATCACACGCTCCACAACGACGGTTTCAACAACGGTCTCAGTGCCGCCGCACGCGATAACACTTACAGCGAGAGCCGCTGCCAATACCAGAGATGCCGTCAAAGTCGCTACATATTTGCGCATTGACTTCCTCCTGATTTCTGGGGTAGCAGTGGTTGGTGTCTAGGACACGTAAACAAACGTCCGAATTCTACTTGTTTTCATAAAACGAGTCAAATTCCATTTGCATCAAGGTAATTCGGATAGGTCGTCGGCTGTACCAGATGGACCGTGAACCATTTGTTTTGTGATGCATATGTTGTGTAAAAGCGTCTACGCGGGACTCACAAATTGACAAACACACTTGCACGCACTACAATCGGTTCGATTCGCCTTGACCGCGTTCAGAAATCTTACGACTGGTGTTGCTGGCGATGACGGGATGATCCACTCTCCCTAAAACTGAATCAACCATGGTCCTCAAATACATAGTTAGCCGCTTGGCGATGTTCGTCGTCACCATTTTTGTAGCGAGCACAATCATCTTCTTCCTGCCCAGACTCACTGGTCAGAACCCGTTAGAAGAAAAGTTCTACCAAGAGGCGCAAAGAGGCGGATTCCTAGAGGATGTCGACGAGATCGTGGCAGCTTTCGAAGAGAAGTACGGCTTCGACAAACCTCTCTGGCAGCAATACTTCACATTCCTGGGCAACTTGACGCGGCTCGATCTCGGAAGGTCGATCTTCAGCTGGCCTAAAACCGTTAATCAATTGCTCGCCGAAACTATTATGTGGACCTTGGCGCTTTCATTACTTACCGCATTCATAGCGTTTGCGGTGGGCACAATAATGGGCGCGTTGATGGAATGGAAACGAAACAACACATTTTTAATGGTTTCGTTCTTCCCCTTCATGATTTGGGCCGCCGTGCCATATTTCATATTCGGATTGGTGCTTCTCACCATCTTTTCGTTTGCTTGGCCGATTCTGCCGGGATATGGCGGCTATCAGACGGGCGTTGTTGGATGGCCCGATTGGGCGGAATGGGACTTCCTTGTCAGCGTGATTAAACACGGCACCTTGCCGGCACTGTCCATAATCCTGGTGTCGCTGGCTGGATGGGCTATGGGCATGCGAGGAATGATGGTGACGACTAAAGGTGAAGACTACATGCTGTTGGCCGAGGCCAAGGGACTCCCGGGGAGAGTCCAGTTCTATCGTTACGCCATTCGAAACTCGACCCTGCCCCAACTAACCGGGCTTGCACTGCAACTCGGACTGATCGTCTCGGGGCTGCTGCTGGTTGAGGTGGTTTTCGCTTACCCCGGCGTGGGCGGAATGTTGATGTCGGCCATCCGCATCAGTGACCACGCCATCATCCAAGGTACTGTGTTCGTGTTGGCTTTCGGAACCGCTCTAGCCACGTTGATTATAGACATGTTGTACCCATTGATTGATCCTCGGATCAGGTACGGGGCGACTTAAACAACATGGATTCAACAACGCACTCTGAACCATCATTTTCGCCGGTTAGTGCCGAAAACGGCTCATTTCCCCAGCGAAGTTTAACGATCTATCGAGAACGAGTCTTACCGCCCCTTCGATATCTCCGCCGAAATCGGTTGATGGTGCTAGGTTTGGTCATCTTAGGTGGCTTAACGTTGCTGGTCTTGCTGTCTTATCTGTTCTATAGGCAGACGGATCTGTTGGGCGAAGAACAAGGCGTTAACGGATTGTCCACAGCACTGTCGGTTCCGGCCCGAATAAAACCCAACTGGAACCCATTTGGTGAATTCCCCCTTGGCACTGATGAGCAAGGTCGAGACATCTTGGCACATCTAACCGTCGGGACACCCCTCACCCTCCGTATCGGACTGCTCGCCGCTGCTATCGGAATCGGAGTCGGCATGGTGCTGGCGTTCGTCGCCGCATATGCAGGAGGTTGGGTGGATGCTGTCGTAAGGGTTTTAGTCGATAGCCTGATACCTATCCCGGGATTGGCAATCCTGATCATCATTGCAACCGCGTTGACACCTGGGAAAGGATTGACCGTTGATCAATTGGCCATTGCGATCGCCGCTCTAGCTTGGCCGGGGCCGGCGAGAGTAATACGGTCTCAAGTCCTCGTCATGCGCGAACGAGGCTACGTCCAGATGGCCAGGATGTCTGGAACGGGTGGTTTGGGCATCATCTTCAAAGAAATGATGCCAAACTTGGCCCCTTACATCCTAGCCAGCTACGTCGCGGCCGTCACAGGAGCGATCTTGGCGACTATAGGTATCGAAACTCTGGGACTCGGGGACATCGATGCGCCGACCCTCGGCGCGATGCTGTACTGGATCATCGAACTCGGAGCACTGCTGAAAGGGCAGTGGTGGTGGTTGCTGTCGCCGACCATCGTCATAGTTCTGCTCTTCGTCGGACTTTTCATGATCTCCGCCGGACTCGATGAGGTCGCGAATCCGCGGCTTAGGCGACGGGTATGACGGTGTCGGCTGTTTCAGGTATAAGCGACACGATTCGTGGAGGACAAGGAGGGCCAATATCAGGCAAGTTACGTTCCGATTTGGAGTATCTCAGAGGGTTGGCGCGCGCTATTTGTAGCGGTTCTAATCCTGATGAACCTCGGTGGCACGGTTGTTTCAATCGCAATCGAAATAGAGCAACATGAACTGTTCGAAGATGCATTTGAAGATATCATTTCGCGTACGGCGTTGATCGGTGTAGGCTCAGTGCCGGTCACATTCGCACTGACTGAGTTAGTGAGGACATTCAAGATGCTATCAACATGGGTCGAAAAGAAGCTGAATCAGAATCTCAAGAACGACCTTGAGAAGAGATTGGCGAAGGCTCGCGAGAAAGCCCTAAAAGAGGGACGACAAGAAGGACGCGAAGAAGGGCTAGAGGAAGGATACAAAGCCGGACGTGAAGCTGAGCGGGCAGTCATTGCCGGCAAGGAACCGCCGCCTCCGCCTTGGGAACGTAACGGATCGGACAAACAAGATTGAAATCCCAATTCATGATTTCAGCGACATCCTTGTCTACACCGCAACAACAGGAAACAAAATGACAACCGCCGAGGCAACAACTGCCACCGTGAGCGCAGATATTCGCTCCGAGAATGTCTTGGAGGTCGAGAACCTCAAAGTCTACTACGACACCGACGCCGGGCAGGTCAAAGCCGTCGACGACGTTTCCTTCACACTCAAACGCGGCGAGCGAATGGGCTTGGTCGGCGAGTCTGGATCGGGCAAGACGACGATGGCGATGGCACTGATGCGACTCCACAAACCGCCAGCAATCATCGCTGGAGGAACGATCCGCCTCGACGGAGTCAGTCTCCTAGACCTCGGCGAAGAAGAGATGCGGCAAACTCGACTCAGAGACATCGCTCTGGTTCCACAAGGAGCGATGAACTCCCTCAACCCGGTTTACCGTGTACGTGACCAAATTGTCGACGGAATCAAGCACCACACGCCGAAAGATCAGATGCCGAACAAGACGGCGGTGAACGAACGCGTAGTCGAGCTTCTCAACAGCGTCGGTTTGGACGCCAACGTCGCCGACATGTATCCCCACGAGTTGAGCGGTGGCATGAAGCAGCGCGTCGCTCTGGCGATCGCTACCTCGTTGCAACCGAAGATGATACTCGCCGACGAACCCACCAGCGCATTGGACGTGGTTGTGCAACGTCAGATCATGCTTACGCTTGAACAGCTGCAGCAGGAAATGCAGGCGTCTGTTCTCCTCGTCGGACACGATATGGGATTGATGGCCCAGTTCGCCGATGTCCTAGGTGTTATGTACGCGGGACACCTAGTCGAATTCGCTCCTATCCAACAGATCTTCGAAGACCCCAAACACCCCTACACCAAGAAGCTCATCAGCAGTCTTCCCGACATTGAAGTGAAGGGTAAATTCACCGGGATCGAAGGTCTGCCTCCAACCCTCATCGTGCCGCCGCCAGGTTGCAGATTCCATCCCAGGTGCCCCATATATAACGATGACGGTGACTTCAGCGATGAGTTCGCAGACCTTAGGAGTCGGCTAGATACTGACTTATGCACGACGGTAGATCCGCACCTGGATGAGATCGAACCGCGCCGATGGGTGGCTTGCCACATGTACGAAGGGAGCGCGTAGTTGGCTACTCAAACGGTTGAAACATCTGCTCCGTCAACGAGGAATGGCACCGACAACGTTCTCGAACTCCGGAAAGTCACCAAAGTCTTCGGCGGAGGCCTGCTTCGCCGCACGACCACCATAGCGGTGGATGACGTAAGTTTGGGAATCCCGCGTGAGAACCCGGGAATCATCGCCGTGGCGGGGGAGAGCGGTAGCGGAAAAACCACGCTCGCGCGTTTGATGCTTGGCATCATTCCGCCGACCGAAGGAGCCATTTACTTCAACGGACGAGATATCGCGACGCTTCCTCGTCGAGATCGACGCGAGTTCCGTCGAGAAGTCCAGCCCATCATGCAGGACCCCTTCGAGGTTTACAACCCCTTCTACAAGGTGGACCACGTAATGATGTCGCCAGTTCAGAATTTCGGACTGGCACGCTCAAAGAGCGAGGCGCGAGACCTCGTGATCGAATCGCTTGAAACTGTGGGGCTGCGTCACCAAGAGACGCTAGGACGTTTCCCGCACCAGTTGAGCGGCGGTCAGCGCCAACGCATCATGGTCGCTCGGGCACTGCTCTTGAAGCCCCGAATCATTGTTGCCGACGAGCCAGTGTCTATGGTCGACGCATCGTTGCGCGCCACTATCCTAGGTAGCATCGATCTGCTCAACAAAGAACTCGGCATCGCAGTTATTTACATCACTCACGACTTGACCACCGCGTTCCAAATAAGCGACAACATCATAGTCATGTACCAAGGCTCGGTTGTGGAGACCGGACGCGTTGAGGACGTGATCCAGAACCCCCAGCACCCTTACACGCAGTTGCTCGTCGAGTCGATCCCGCGTCCAAACCCCAACGAACGCTGGGGCCGCGACATGGCATCGCAGGAAACCGGTGGTGACATGACGAATTCCGGTTGCAGATTTGCCCCAAGATGTCCGTATGCGATGACTGAATGCACCGCTGAAATGCCTCCGCTATACCGCGTCGGAGACACTCAAGCGGCATTGTGTTACCTCCACCGTGACGCTTCGCTTGGAAACGTAGAGAGCATTTCAGACGTTTTCAAGATCAGCGACTAGCGGCGGTTGACACTATCGCACGAGGTCGCGTAGGAATTCAGTCGGCCCTACCAAGGTGAACACCATAATCGGCATACCTAGGCCAACTGTTAGTATCCAAGGGCCCCACATCGAGACCATTTCCGCCTTCATCGCGTTCAAACGGTCGACAAAGAACCCAATGATCGCGAAAAATCCGCCCGATAAGAGTCCTGCGTAGACGTTAGGAGCGCCCTGGACGAACATGTCGTACGGGAAGATGATCACCGCGTCTAACAACAGCGATGGCAGCGAACCCACGCCATAAACGCCTTCAGCAAGCCCAGCGAACACCCCAGATATCCGGGTTAGTCCGCCCGTCAATATCGGAGTGGCGACCCCAAACCCGAATCCCATAAATAGCCAAGTGATCGGTTTAGCCGGTATTTGGGCCATATCTCGAATGTGAAAAACCGCCATCGGCACAACGATCAACGCCGAAACGGCTGCGCCTATCGAGAAGAAAACAGCGCCCCAACCTTCTACACGCACTGCGTCCTCGAAATACTCAAACCGACCCAAAACCGCGACGTGAAATGCCGCAATCGATAGCAAGATTCCGAGCAAAGAGATTGCTGCGGTTAAACGCCGCCGCCGCGTCGCATCAGGCTGAACAACCTCAAGCCGCGACAAATGACCAATGTCGATGGTTGATATGGTGTAAGGGATCCGAAGAAAGGTAAGAGGTGGACTGGGTCAATCGGTCGTCAGTTCTATCTCGTCTGCACGATGGCAGCTGACGTAACGACCATCCTTCGATTTTACCAGCGGTGGCACCTCAACTTTGCATTGGTCCGTCGCAAAGGGACAGCGCGGGTGGAAGTAACACCCAGTCGGAGGATTCGCAGGGTTCGCCACTTCCCCTTCCAGCACGTAACGCTTGCTGCGCTGGCTCGGATGCGGCTTCGGCACCGAGCTCATCAACGCCGCGGTGTAAGGATGCTTGGGAGAATCGAACAACTCTTGCGGCGTCCCGATCTCCGCAATCCGACCGACATACATCACGACGACCCGGTTAGATATCTGTTTAACCACACTCAAATCGTGAGAGACGAACAGATAGGTCAACCCAAGCGAATCCTGCAAGTCCATCATCAGATTGATGACCTGCGCCTGCACCGACACATCAAGGCCGGACACAGGTTCGTCCGCAAGGATAAGTCGAGGATTCAAAGCGAGTGCGCGGGCGATACCGATACGTTGGCGCTGACCGCCGCTGAAGGCGTGGGGATATCGCCGCATGTATTCGGGACGGAGGCGAACTACACGCAGCAACTCGGCCACGCGATCTTCTCGCTCGCTGGCAGAACCGATGCCGTGAACCAGCAACGGCTCGCTGATGATCTCGTAGATGTTCATCCTAGGATTCAGCGACGAGAACGGATCTTGGAAGATCATCTGCAATTGGCGCCGAATCGGGCGCATCTCAATCAGAGACAGCTGCGCCAAATCGATTGCTTCGCCGTCTTCGGTCTTGAACAAGATTTCGCCAGCAGTCGGCTCGTACGCACGAATTATCGATCGCGCCGTCGTGCTCTTCCCGCAACCGCTTTCACCCACCAGGCTCAATGTCTCGCCTTCCCGAATATCGAAGCTGATGTCATCGACCGCCTTGACGGTCCCCACGGTGCGTCGCAAGAATCCGCGCTTGATCGGGAAGTACTTTACGAGACCGCGGACATCAAGAAGCGTCGCGGATCCGTTGCCAGTTTCTGTAGTTTCAACCGCCATCTACCGTTCCTCGTATAGGAAACAGCTTACTGCCTGTTCTTCATTCACGCTGACCAGTTCCGGTTCGCGTACTTCGCACGTTCCCGCTATGAACGATTGACATCGCGGGTGGAAGGCACATCCTGACGGGCGATTCTGGGGGTGCGGTATCGATCCGGAGATTGATGGGAGGCGTTCACGAGATGAAGTAAACATGCTCGGTATCGAAGTTAGCAGTGCCCGCGAATAAGGGTGCATAGGGTCGTCGAAGAAGCTGAATACCGGTCCCGATTCCACGACCTTGCCAAGATACATCACAGTCACGTCGTCGGCGATCTCAGATATAACTCCAAGATCGTGCGTGATGAACAAAATCGCCATGTCGTTCTCTTCCTGCATCCGTTGCAGCAAGTCGAGAATCTGCGCCTGGGTCGTAACGTCTAACGCAGTCGTCGGTTCATCTGCGATCAACACCCGCGGATTGGTGCACATCGCCATCGCGATCATCGCCCGCTGGAGCTGCCCGCCGCTGAAGCGGAACGGATACTCATGCATCCGCTGAACAGGGTTTGGTATACCGACACGGGCGAGCCAGTCTACCCCGAGGTCGAAACGCTCCTGTTTCGTCAGATTCGTATGCAGCCGCAAAGCCTCGTCGATCTGATTCCCAAACGTGTGCAAACCACTGAACGAAGTCATCGGTTCTTGGAAGATCATCGAAATCTCGCC
>JAAXHR010000411.1 GCA_012270805.1 Dehalococcoidia bacterium | reverse complement strand
TTTTCCTCCCAAAATCGCGAGGTTTTTAGAAGTGTCCAGGTTCTAGTTCGCTTCGATACTCGCCAGGAGCAAGCCTCCCTTTCCGCGGCGCAGGCCGAAGCTCGACTTGCCGAACTGACGTTCGAACGGCGCCAACTCCTACGATCAAAGCAGACAATCTCCGCACAAGAGCTCGATAAAGCGCGAGAGGAATTTGCGGCAGCAAGTGCCCGCGTCTTGACGCTCGAAGTGGGTATCAAGAAGAAAACGATACGTGCGCCGTTCAAAGCTCGGGTCGGACTCACCGATTTGCAACCAGGTGCCTATCTCGATGTTGGTAGCCCAATCGCTATGCTCCAAGGCGTTGATGCCGACGCCTTTGTTGATTTCTCCCTACCCCAGGATTCGGCCTCGGTGATCAGGCCGGGAGCAACTGTCACGCTTCTCGGTCCACAAATTCCGGGAAATTCAACGACGGCTAGGATCGTCGCCGAGGATGCAAGTGTCGACGGGAGCAATCGTGCTTTACGCTTCCGCGCGCTGGCGAGCGGGCTCGGCGATGTCCTCCGACCCGGAACCTTTGTGGACGTAATCGTAATGACCGCACCGCCGCAACCAGCATTGTTCGTGCCCCTGATGGCCGTGCGCCGATCGACATTTGGCCAGCATGTTTACCTGTTGGTCGAAGAGCAGGGTCAGCTGCGAGCGCGCCAGAGAGTCGTCAAGACCGGATCTGTCAAGGGTGATGAAATTGCCATTCTCGATGGACTCGACGACGGTGACCTTATTGCTGCGGCTGGTTCGTTCAAGCTGCGCGAGGGACTCCTGGTTCAAATTGACGGCGCCTCTGCGCCCGATGAACAGACTGAAATCAACTGAGCTCAAGAGACAATCCAAGATGCGCGTGATCGAAATTTTCGTTCGCCGGCCGGTCCTAGCCGTTGTCCTGAAACTGGCGATTGTTCTCTTCGGCCTGCGTGCGCGATGGATCTACCCATCCAACAGTATCCGCGGATCGAGAGCTCCTCGATCATTATCACGACGGTCTACATCGGTGCATCGGCGGACGCCATTCGCGGTTTCATAACGACGCCGATCGAGCGCGCGGTTTCTTCAATTTCGGGAGTCGACTACGTGGAATCAACCAGTGTTGCTGGGTTGAGCACGGTAACGGTTCGCCTGAAACTGAACCAAACGAGTACGGTTGCGCTTGCCGAAGCCGGCAACCGGCTCGATCAGATTCGCAGCGAGCTTCCGACAGAAGCGGAATCGTCGGTGGCGGAAGTTCAGCGGGCTGATCGTCCCTATGCAACATTTTATGTCAGCGTTACGTCGACGACGATGACTCCGCCCGAACTAACCGACTATCTGTCGCGGGAGATTCAGCCGCGGCTTAGTACATTGTCCAACGTTCAGCGGATCGGATTGGAAGGTGCCCGTCCACAGGCAATGCGTATATGATGCAGTGGACGGCTCCTTCCCCT
>JAAXHR010000288.1 GCA_012270805.1 Dehalococcoidia bacterium | reverse complement strand
GTACCGCCGCAATCGGGTATCCTCGCAGTAGGCGCAGTGAAACCCGCACCTGTAGTCCTGGACGACGAAATCGTTGTACGTCAGATGATGAACGCTACCATTTCCGCCGACCACCGAGTCGGCGACGGCGCAGAAGCGGCAATCCTGCTGAACGAGATCAAGGACAACCTCGAGCGGCCCTTGCGCCTGATTCTCTGACCGACCGCCAAATCGCATCGGTGATGATTCCGCCCTTGTGCGAAGATTGACGCACTGTGTACGCGCGAGAGGCATTCACCGACGAAGAGCACTCGATCCTGAGTCGCTTCTTCACCAACACCGATCTTCCGGTTTTTGCGGTCCTCAACCTGCCGGAGATCGTTAAAGGTGCGATGTTCGCACGTTACAGCCGAACGCACAAGTCTCTGCGCCGGTTGTTCTTGGACGAGTTCTACGAACAGCCTGAAATCGGCATCCAATCGATCGCCGACCGGGTCGGTGACGGAGAGCAGGGGATAGGCCGGGCAGAGAAGCTGTACGAGACCGTGTTTGTCGAGTATGGCGACGATTCGGTGGCGCAGTTGGGTGGTGCCCATGTTGCTTGCGAACAGGCATCGGCGATCTTGACGAAGGTGCTTGAAAGGGGGCGATTGGCGGCGTATTTGGAGCAGAGCACTCGTTACATCTATTACGACGTGAAGCTGAAAGATGCCGATGGAAACGCGCGGTTCAGGTATCAGACACCGCCTGAGATCGCGGAAGGACCGTTGGCGAAACGTTACGCGGATACGATGGATCGTCTGTTTGAAAGTTACTCGTTCGTTGTTCGGTCTCTGACTTCGTATTTCCAAACGCGTTTTCCGCAGGGCACTCGGGAGACAAGGGGGGCTTACCGCAGTGCAACGCGGGCTCGTGCATGCGATACGGCTCGTGGGCTTCTGCCGGCATCTACAACCTCGAATCTGGGGATTTTTGCCACCGGACAGGCGTACGAGGCATTGCTGATGCGTATGAACGCGGGCCCGCTAGCTGAGGCACGCGAATATTCGCAGATGATGCTGGTTGAGTTGCGGAAGGTCATCGCAGGATTTCTTTCGAGGGTAGATGTCGAGGATCGTGGTGTGGCGTGGAGCGAATATTTCAGAAGTGTCGCTCACGACATGAGTGAAATGGTCGAGAGCGAGCGTGAGGTAACAGACCATAGAGAATTCGATTTGGAACGCGACGAGGTGAGGATGTTGGACCACGATCCTGACGCTGAGATAAGGCTCGTCGCGGCTGCCTTGTACCCGTATTCAAATCGATCCGAACAGGATTTGTTGAAAACGGCGATAGGTATGACAGATGAAGAGCGCAGGAAAGTGATTTCGGCTTACATTGGGGACCGATCGAATCGCCGACACAAACCAGGCCGAGGGATGGAACGGATCTACTACCGTTTCGATGTACTTTCAGACTTCGGCAGCTTCCGCGATCTCCAACGGCATCGCATGATGACAATCGATTGGCAGCGATTGAACCCGCGTCACGGGTACTCCACGCCCCCAGAGATTGAAGATGTCGGTAGCGGGGTAGCGGGGCGTTGGCATGACGCGATATCCGAAATGTCCGAGTTGTATAAGGACGTGCTCAAGGAACATGGCGACAACGTTGCGCAATATGTTGTGCCGTTTGGTTATCGTATTCGTTACAACATTCAGATGAACGCTCGGCAGGCGTTCCACATGTTGGAGTTGCGAACCGGAGCTTCAGGCCATTCAGATTACCGTCGTATCTGTCTGAAGATGCACGCATTGATCCGTGATCAGGCGGGTCATGCGGTTATTGCCGACGCGATGAAGTACGTCGATGCGAAAGACTACGGCTTGGGTCGGCTATCGTCTGAACTTCGCCAATCGCAACGTCGGCAACCGACGCTGTTTGACTTGTAGTGATCCCAGCCAAACTGACCTAGACGGTCAGATAACGAACCAGATTTTAAGCCCGGGGATAGTGCGCTGGTCCCGGCTCAATCCCACAAGCGTTGGCCAGCCACTCCTCCTGCGCGATGTGGTCCAGATGACCTTTGCCAAGGTTGACGCGGACGGTGGTCTCGCCGGACAGCGCCGATGCGAGGTCGTCGTAGTATCCTTTCTCCGACGCGCCCGCCGAAAGCATCACTTTTTTCGCATCGATACCGACAGCCAACGCCATCGGATCGTAGTTCGACAGCGTCGCCTGCGCCTCAACCCAAGCATCCGGGTAAGTGCGCTTGAAATCGTTGAACTCGGCAAGCGGATAATCCGGGTCACCCGCGATCCGGTTGTCGATGTCTGCGAACATCAGGCCTCCGCTTTGCAGGGCATACACCCCTTCTGTCAACGCAGCCGTGATCAAGGCCAAATCGCCGCCCGAAATCGCCAATCGTGACGCATCGATGTTCGGTTGCTGCAACAATATCTGCAGTGCGGTGATGCAGTCAGCGACAATGTCGCCCCAGACATACGTATTCTCGCCTGGCAAACCGTCGGTGAGCAGACCGGGATACGCGGCGGAGTACTGCGAGTTTGACAACCGTTGCCCGCGGTGGCAGAGCGCTAGCACGATATAGGATGCCCGACGTTCGTAGGGCGGCACTGCGACGACGCTACCGTATCCTGGTGCTTGGAAGAGCGGAACATGTGGCCCGTCCGATTTCGGAATGTGCAGGTAAGCGTAAAGCGGATAATTGCCGACGCCGTTGAAGCGCACCGAATACGCGTGCGACGTCTCGTTCGTCCGGATCGGTAGATCATCTATCGAGACATCGCCCCTCGCCGCGTTGATGGCGGCTTCCACGCGCCCAGACCAGTATTCATTCATGATCAGATTCTCCGTCAGAGGTTAAGGTGCTACTGGATTGAGGTGGTCGGCGATGAAAGATTGCATGACCTTGTCGTGACCGACACCGGATCCGGAATCGTGTGCACAATCTTCGTATGTGTAGAGCTTCTTATCTGTGCTGCCGATCTCTCTGAAAACCGTAAACCCGGTTTCAGGCGGACAGACATCGTCCATCAGGCCGATGTTGACGATGATGGGACATTCGATCTTGTCCACGAAGTTGTGGATGTCGTGAAGGTCCAACGTGTCTCTCGCCACCGCTTCACGCTCGGGGTAGAGGCGTAGGTAGTCGTTGATCTCCTCATACGGGTAGGAGCGGGTCAGCGATGCCGCATCCATCATCGAGCAGAGATACGGCGCACCTGCGGAAGCGCAGGCGACCTGTCCAGCGCGCAG
>JAAXHR010000259.1:442-1555 GCA_012270805.1 Dehalococcoidia bacterium | reverse complement strand
TAGTCGTTGTACGGCGTTTCTTCGGCGGCCCAATCTCCGAACATGATGATGTGTCCGCGGTTAGGGCCAGGATTTCGGCGCATTTGCCGTGCGGCATGCACACCTAACAGATAGGAGCCTTTTGCGGTTGCCATCGCCCGATCCCATGCGGCGCCATCAAGCGCATCGAATGGCGCGTAGGGGTAGTCCGAGGCAAGATTAACTACATAGTCGATCCCTCCGAGGACACCGACGGTTTCCGAGACAGCCCCACGAACCTGATCCTCGTCGCTGAGATCGGCTTGTATTACTGCGGTATCGACAGAGGGTACGGATGCGGCGAGCAGTTGGGCTTCGTCGGCGCTGCTTCGGTATGCGATCGCCAGATTGATGCCGTCTTTGGCGAGGCGGTGGGCGACGATCTGGCCTATGCGTTTTGCGCCGACGATGAGTGCTGACTTGGGTCTGTCGGACCGCATTGGATTACGTAGTGTGCGAATTGGATGCGTGGGGTTGATGGCGGAGGGGACAGGATTCGAACCTGCGGTCACTGTGAAGTGACACTGGTTTTCAAAACCAGCGCATTAAACCGCTCTGCCACCCCTCCGTTGAGTTCGATGCGGGTGTGATGTTTCGATTCTAATGCTGGCACACGGGACAATAGTAAGCGGTTCTTCCGGCTATTCGTCGGGACGTTACGAGTTGGTTGCAGTCGGGGCATCGCGATGTTGAGTTCCGGGTGATCCTCATGCGGTCGTCGTAGGCATTGACGACGTAGGGGCTGCCGTCTTCGCTGGGATGGGTGGAGATGAATTCGATGGCGTGTTCAAGGACGGCGACGATATTGGAGTGAAGTTGTTGGAGTCGTTCGGCGCTTATCCGATTGCAGCGTCGAAGAGGAGAGATGCCTGTGCGATGGAGGGATTCGTCGGCGTATATATTGCCCACTCCAGCGATGATGGACTGATCGAGGAGAGTGGGTTTGATGCGTGATCGCTTGGTGCGGATGCGTTCGACCAACTCTTTTGGAGTGATGTCCCAAGGGTCGGGCGCCAGTCGAGGAAATGCCATGTACGTATCTGGAACTGCCCACATTCTCGCCCACCGCCGGGAGTCGTTCAGTTCGATACGGCG
>JAAXHR010000259.1:0-369 GCA_012270805.1 Dehalococcoidia bacterium | reverse complement strand
GTGCAACAAGGTACTTGCCACGCCGATTTAGCGGTCCGATCTGCTTTTTTGAGACTCGGTTGGCGAAAGCTTCGATATCGGCTTTAGGAGCGGCGATAGAGTCGGGCCATCCGACTTCGACGCGTTGGATTGTTGAGTTTTCGATTTTGTTGGCTACGAGGTAGCGTCGGATGGCTTCGACTTCTGGGAGTTCGGGCATCGGTATCGCTCACCCTCAAAGCTACGCAGGAATGTCCCTCATTAACCTTAGTTACCTTGTCTGCCGCCGCCTAGACCTCTGACACCGGGGATGCCTTCTTGTTGGAGGAAGGATCATGGGCCGACAATCAGGCTGTTTGGTCGAATGGGTGTAGTGTCTGGGTTGCCGCC
>JAAXHR010000228.1 GCA_012270805.1 Dehalococcoidia bacterium | reverse complement strand
AGCACGCTGACTGGCGCCGAGGCTGGCATCGCGTTGAACAACAATGCCGCAGGTGCGTTACTGACGTTGAGCACGCTAGCTGGAGATGGCGGCGAGGTTATCGTATCGCGCAGCGAAGCGGTAGAGATCGGAGGCGGTTTCCGAGTGCCCGATGTCATGTCGCAATCCGGCGCGAAACTCCTTGACGTTGGCACTACCAACCGCACGTACGCCCGAGATTATGAAGCGGCGATCGGTCCGAACACTGCAGCGATCTTAAAGGTTCACCGCTCAAATTTCGCAATATCCGGGTTTGTCCACGAGGACCCGCTGACCGATATCGTAGAAATCGCGAAGCGGCACAACGTACCGCTGGTGCACGATCTTGGTTCTGGCTGCCTTGTCGATACGTCAGTTTACGGCGTTGAACATGAACCGACGGTGCAAGAGTCGGTCCGTGCTGGCGCTCATCTGACGCTTTTTTCCGGTGACAAGCTGCTGGGCGGTCCACAAGCTGGCATCGTCGTGGGTGAAGCAGAACTGGTTGGCCGTATTTCGAGACATCCTTTGGCGCGCGCCATCCGCATCGACAAGATGACGCTAGCCGCGCTGAATGCCACACTTCGTTCTTACGTGCGAGGGACAGCTACAGATGAGTTGCCCATTCTGCAGATGATGGCAACGACGCTCGACGAGTTGGATGATGTCGCCAAGCAGTGGTCGCGAGAAATCGATTCCAAGGTAGTCGACGGTCGGACTGCAATTGGTGGGGGCAGCGCGCCGGGGCAAACTCTAGCGACAAGGCGTCTAATGATCACAATGCAACTGTCTGCTGAAGCGGTCGCCGAGGCAATGCGTCGCTGCGATACATCCGTGATCGGCAGGATAGAGGATGAACATTTCTTCTTGGATCCGCGCACAGTGTTGCCGGAGGAACGCGCTAGCGTCGCTCAAGCATTGGCGGCCGTCGCGAAACCGCGGACAAGCTGAAAACGAACTATTCTTTGCCGCAACCTATCTTCGCGATGTCTAGGGATGCGGCTGATATAGATATGACCCTCTTCGATGATCGAAGAAAGGCGATCCTGAATCGTCAAGCTCCTCTCGCGACGCGCATGCGGCCGAGGAATCTCGACGAGTTCGTGGGGCAGGAGAAACTCGTCGGACCGGGACGCGTTGTGCGTCGCATGATTGAGCGCGATCGACTCCACTCAATGATCCTTTGGGGCCCACCCGGTAGCGGCAAGACGACGCTTGCGCAACTCATTTCGGGAGTCACCAAGAGTCACTTCGCCGAACTCTCGGCAGTCACATCGGGCGTGCGAGACATCAGACGGGAGGCCGCGGACGCGCAGCACCGCATCGGTTCAACGGGTACTCGAACGATTCTGTTCATCGACGAGATACATCGTTTCTCGAAGTCTCAACAGGATGCATTGCTACCCCACGTCGAGGCAGGCACATTCATACTCATCGGTGCGACAACCGAAAACCCGTCTTTCGAGGTGATCGCGCCGCTTCTTTCCAGGACTCGGGTTTACACGATCGAGCCGATAGACGATGCCGGCATGAATCGCATCATCGACTCCGCCCTCGCCGATTTGGAGCGCGGATTGGCAGCGGCTAATCCAACGTTGGATGACGAAGCGCGTTCATTTCTTCTGAGCGCGTCGAACGGCGACGCTAGGTCTGCGTTGAATGCGCTGGAGATCGCGGTCGAATCGGCACCCGAAGAAGACGGAAAGCGAATCGTAACTGTCGACTTAGTTGAGCAGGCGATCGAGAAACGATCACGATACGATCGTCTCGGCGACATGCACTACGACACGATCTCGGCGTTCATCAAGAGCATCCGGGCTTCCGACCCCGACGCGGCGGTCTACTACCTCGCAAGAATGATCGATGCCGGGGAAGACCCTCTGTTCATCGCTCGCAGGTTGGTTATATCTGCCGCCGAAGATATCGGACTGGCCAATCCCAACGGACTCGCCGTGGCGGTCGCGGCGCAACAAGCGGTGAGCTTTGTAGGCATGCCGGAAGGCCGAATTCCGCTTGCGGAGGCGACGATCTTCTTGGCATCCGCCCCCAAATCGAATTCGGCATATCTAGCGATTGACAAGGCACTGGGATTGGTGCGCGAGAGTCGGGACGAGCCGGTTCCGATGCACCTTCGCAATGCGCCGACGCGATTTATGGATCGGATGGGCTACGGAAAGGGCTACGAGTATCCGCATGACGCTCCGGGACACTTCAAGCCAAGTCAGAACTTGCCCGAAAAATTGCAGGGAAGCCAGTTTTACGAGCCGGGTGAGTTGGGGGCCGAGAAGCAGATCGGTGATCG
>JAAXHR010000227.1 GCA_012270805.1 Dehalococcoidia bacterium | reverse complement strand
AGGACAAAGGGGGGACCCCAACACCCGTCCCTTTCGCAAATCGAAGGGGACGCGAACCAGCGAAGCGAAGTTCGCAGGGGATGCCCGCCGAGGCCAGGAATCCCAACCCACCACCAGATGATACCCAGATGCCTTGGACCCGTTAGCACCGGTCGTCCACGTATCGCGTCTATCGGCTTCTAGCCAGACAACACACGATCGCCGATATCGAATTGGATCAGCGACTCCATGGGCACATGTTCGTTCATTTTCTCAGACATCTCCCAGACATCAATCGTCAAATTCGGAGACTACCCTAGCACAACCGAAGACCTTCACTGACCGAGTACTACGGGCTCCACAACGTCACCAAAGAGCCGCACTCGAACCCATTCTCTTCGCCAAGGCGAGTGCCGAGGTCGTCCTAATTGCTTGTACTTAGGCGGTCTATAAGATTCTTGAAGGGATGGCCACAGAGGCTTCGTGTAACTCGTTACATTCGGCATCAACATGCAGGATGCAGACGCTAAATATACTCATACAAAATAGTCATCATAATTCTATATCCTTGATTAACAACGTTAATGAGATATGATAAGATGATGATATCAAGCAATGAAGACCAGATGAAAGGACGGATGATGAACCAATATCAGCTCTCTGACAGATTGACTGAAGCAGCGAGAGAAGAACTCAGGCAGTTAGAAGCACGCGATCAAGAGCTTGTCGCGAAAATCGACGGGCTAGAACAAGAAAGAAGCGAGTTACGGAAACTGATCGGCGCGTTGCGGACGCTTGCCACCGATACTCAAGACTCTTTGACGAGAGACTTGTCAAATTTCAAACCATCTGTTTTCGCTGAGACGGACGATCCGATTGAGATCGCCATTAACATCCTGCGCGAAAAGCGTAGCGAGGATGTCCATTACAAGAGGTTAAGTGACGAAGTGATCAAGCGAGGTGGGAGCCTCCCCAAGTCTGACCCATGGACGCACTTGAATTACCTGATGAACCAAGATGCTAGGTTCACTCGTCCGCGCCGCCGAGGGTACTACGCGTTAAAAGAAGACTATCCGAACCTTAAACGAAGCGTCGGCGAACGTCGGCGAAAACGAACTACCAAACCCCAAATCAACGGAGTGAACTGACATGCCGGCTATTCGGACCAAACTGCACAACTACTCATCTACAAGCACGAATATGGTAAGCGTCGTCGAAAACGCCATCAACGGGTACAAGATGGGGCCAATTCGCGCCTTAGCTCAAGAACCAGTTCAAAATTCGAAGGACGCCAAGCTCGATCAGTGTGTTGATGTCCAGTACAGGTTGCATGCGCGTGGTGACAGTGCGGCTGATTATGTCTTAACAGTAACCGACCGCGGCACGAAAGGTTTAGGCGGTCCAATGCTCAAGGAAGCTGAGATTGCATCGCGCGGTAGGGTTCTCAACGACGGAGAAGACTGGGCGGCATTTGAGGGCCATGGATACACGAAGACCAATCAAGATGCGCTTGGCTCCCGCGGCCAAGGCAAGTCGGCTTTTCTTTATCATTCGGAGGCTTATGGGACGGATATGACCCTGTCGAACATCCGTAGGATGGTCATGCTATACGACACTCTTTTGCCTGACAGCCAATATCGTCTCGGAGTACGTTACGCAAACCCCAATGATGTTGTCCAAGATCCTCCGTTCGTCGATGGCGAAGCCCGTGAACTCGTCACATCTGCAATTTTCGATGTGGACGATGATCTTTCTGTGCCGTTGAGGTTGGAACCTTTGGGCGTCGTCGGGACACGGGTGATTGTGCCTTGTCTCAGTACGGATGCAATCGACGCGATTCGGAATAGGCGTCTCGAAAAGTGGTTGCAGATGTGCTGGTGGCGGGCCATACAAGTAGGTGACATTCGAATCACCGTCGTTGATGACGCCGGTAATTCCCGCGTTATAACCGTGCCAAGTTGGTGGAAAGACGAACCTTGGCGGGACTGCTGCGACGATTCGGCTGTTGAGTACACCAACATCGTGTTGCGGTCGTATCAAGAATTCAAAATCAAGCGCGTCGTGCTTTTGCACGACGAAGATCTGGAAGCGCAAGAGCACCTTTATTCGAACAAGGAACCTGAGTTCGACGGTGTACAGCTCTTGAGGGGCACACAGTGGATAGAGACACTCGGAATCCAACAAGAGTTTGCCGCGTTGATCCCCGAAGAGTTTCGGGCCGGATTCCGAGGATTCGCTGAATTTGACCGTGCCCTCGATCGCGAACTGCGCAACACCGATTACGAGAAACCACAACACGACGATTTCATAAGGACGCAGGGTCTCGTACGCGAAATCATCGCGGCCGTCAAGGAGTGTGTGAAACAATTCAGTGAACGTCAAGGGTGGACTGATTCCAGCGATTCCCAAAGGGAAGCTTTAGACCGCGAAGTCCGGGTAGCGGATGAAATCTTCAGCACGTTCGCTCAACCCAAGAACGGTAACCCGATCATCGGTGGAGGAAATGGCGCAGGTGGAACCAAGTGGGATGGGAGCCTCCAAGTCGATTATCCGGACGAACAGACGACACGCGTCGACTGGGGGCAAACGTTATCTGCGGTTTACGTGTCATGCCAAACCGATCCACCAATGGACTACGGCCATGTGAAAATTGATTTGGAGCTTGAAAACACATTAGGAGCAAAATCTGTGCTCGCCAGTGAACGCACGGATTTGAAAGAGGATGGCACGGCATCGGTCGATTTCGGCGACTTTCCTGTCCTGAAAGGGCGATCAAATAACCCGCACCTCCATTGCCCAGAAGATGGTCGCTATCTTATGAGTGCTACGATCAGTTCGGGTCGTGCGAACGTAAAACGCGTGTCTAGGCGGTTATTCGTGCAAACCGATCCACCAAAACCTTCACCTAAACAACCAATCACCGCGTACATCCGAGTAACTAATCTCGACGATCCCGAGCGAACCCGTATCAACACGGGCGAGTGCTTCGCAATCGAGATTTCAGCCAAGAATCGCAATACCAGCATCTCTGATGTTTTGGTCGATGCAAGCTTAGTTGCGCGGGAACTACCGGGCAATTTATTCGAAAGCGTGGATGCTCCCAAATCAGCGGTTCTGGCATCGAGAATGCCGGTTCAGTTGCCGATCAACAGGGCAGGCGAATCACCTATGCCCATCACGATCGTCAACAAAACATTCAGGATGTTCGATGATCTGCCTGACGCTGAACCGGAAATGCCATATCTAGTGGCGGCACCCGGTCCACACGACATACGCGTTGACTTGCGCGATGCCAATTCGGGCGAACCCATCACTTCGCGTTCAACAGTGATCTACTTCGAACACGACCCTCCACGCAAGGGAACCCAAATTCCGTTCGTTTTGAAACGAAAGGAAGAAAGTCAAAACGGATTGCCCTCCCCGGCAGATCCCAGTTGGTGGATCGAAAAACCTCGAGATCCTGCGGAACCTCTCTACTTGTATTACTCCGCGCGCCACCACTTATACCAAGTCGCCAAACATGCGGATCGAGGATCCGGCAGGCGACGACGCGGAACCACGTCGTTCATTCGCGAGATTTGCGCAGATGCTCTTGTGGATTGGATGCACGAGGGTTACATCAATGGTGATGAAACCAGATACGACCTCATAACCGATCGCCGACTGGACTCCCATTTGTGGAGTCATTTGGCTGACAGCACGGAAAGCTACCGCGATGCTGCAGAAGAAGACACTCCACCCGACGAGTTGGCAAAACTTCGCCGAGAAGTTGTTGCCAAGATGGTTCGTATCTTAGATAAAGGAGGAGTTTAATGCCAGTGAAAATCTGGTCAACGGACGCGGTCGGCCGCTATTCTTCTCAGGTTGTTACAGAGTGGGATCGGCCGTTGGGAGGCGAGGAATACCGAGCAGAAGCAGAAGCGTTGGACGAGCAACTCGACCGCGTTCTGGATGACGCACTGGTCCGGTTAGTTTTGGCTAAGCCAATAACTGCGAACGCTAGATTCAAACGGATCTGGTGTGTCGGCCGCGCTGTCAGGGAATCTGGGATTATAGCCTCCCCAGCGCTACGTACTGAACGAAGAGTATTGCTCTGGCGCGCGATGGCTTGGAAGTGCTGGCTCGGCACTCGACACGACCATCCGAATTCTCCGTTAGAGAAGCGCTGGACCAGTTTGAGGCCAGGCAAACAATCGGAACCAAAGAATCCATTTCGAGTACACGACCTGTTCGAGACTGGATATTGGTTACAACACCAGGAACTCGACGATGCGGTATTGACGTTTGGAGGGAGCGTTTCCAACGCCGTTGCCATCGGGCGCCGGACAAGCATAAACGCTCCTTCCGTTCGAAAGGCTTTGTCCTTCTGGATGCGCAGTCTATCTCCAGATACCCTCGAATTAGTGCATCGACCCAAAGTATTTGCGAAGATCGCTAAGGCATTGCGACAACGATGGCCGGACAAGGGGTTCGGCGCGGCGGAACGCCCCGAGCATCTACCGGTACCTGAACTTCAACGCGAAGTCGCTGCGGTTCTGGATCCGTTCCTGCGCAAGTTTGCGTGACCGTTTCGGCAGATACAGTTAGACCTCAGCGAGAATCTAAAGAACCGTAACCCGCCGCGTCGTCACCACAATCTACCGCCCATTCAACCCTGTTGCAACATCGGCACCACTCACCTCCTCAAAAATATCCCGACGCACATGGATCATGTAGCCCAGATGCACCGCCAACATCCGCCCAAAATCTCAACCACCCCAACAACCAAAATCCCCTCAATCCCTCAATCCCGGTTCAGACAACTTTTTGAACTTGTTCAAAAAAACGTCATGCCGCTAAATTGCCGATTTTGTTCTAAAAACCCCTTTCATCCAAAACTCCGCATCCTGCGAAAACCACCATCCTACAGCCCTTACGCGCCGATACCTGTCCCATTCCCCGGACAATAACACCACAAACCACTCCGAAACCACCCCGGCAGTTAAATTGCCGCTCCAGCGTTAACATCGCGGCAAGTTGTCAAACCGGCCTCATACTCCGACTACCCGCGCCTCACATCCCCATACCTCTCCCCCCACCAGTACCGCAATCGATCACCGATCTGCTTCTCGGCCCCCAACTCACCCGGCTCGTAAAACTGGCTTCCCTGCAATTTTTCGGGCAAGTTCTCACTCGGCTTGAAGTGTCCCGGAGCGTCATGCGGATACTCGTAACCCTTTCCGTAGCCCATCCGCTCCATAAATCGCGTCGGTGCATTGCGAAGGTGCATCGGAACCGGCTCGTCGCGACTCTCGCGCACCAATCCCAGCGCCTTGTCAATCGCTAGATACGCCGAATTCGATTTGGGAGCGGACGCCAAGAAGATCGTCGCCTCCGCAAGCGGAATTCGTCCTTCCGGCATGCCTACAAAGCTCACCGCTTGTTGCGCCGCGACCGCCACGGCGAGTCCGTTGGGATTGGCCAGTCCGATATCTTCGGCGGCAGATATAACCAACCTGCGAGCGATGAACAGAGGGTCTTCCCCGGCATCGATCATTCTTGCGAGGTA
>JAAXHR010000366.1 GCA_012270805.1 Dehalococcoidia bacterium | reverse complement strand
TGGTTCCGATTGTCAGATCGCTGGTTTTATTCGTCATCGGTTATCTTGCCGTCGATCATACGGATCGTCCGATCCGTAAGCGATCCGACGTGCTGCGAGTGCGTGACGATGACAAACGTCTGTTGCTGCTCCAAGTTGAGTCGCCTCAGCAGTCCCATGATCTCGTCTTCATTCGAGGAATCCAAGTTGCCGGTTGGCTCATCCGCCCAAACGAGCGCCGGATCGTTCGCCAACGCGCGGGCGATGGTGACCCGTTGCTGCTGACCACCTGAGAGTTCAGAGGGTGTATGGTCAGCCCGGTCCGCAAGGCCGACCAGTTCGAGCTTCTCCATCGCCTTTTTCGACGCCTTAGCTTGCTTGACACCGGTCAGAACGAGTGGCAACTCGACGTTTTCTTGGGCAGTGAGAACTGGAAGAAGGTTGTACGACTGAAAGATGAAGCCCATAGTGCTGGCGCGGTACTCGCTGAGGTCGTTGTCCGACATCTCGGCGATTACATTGCCAGCTACCTTGATCTCACCGCTCTCGACCGTATCAAGCCCAGACAGGCAGTTGAGCAGCGTGGTCTTCCCAGATCCGCTCGGCCCCATCACCGAGACCATTTCACCCTTTTCAACGCTGATGTCGACACCATCCAATGCTCGCACTTCCACGTCGCGCGTACGGTAGACCTTCGTGACGCCGCGCGCCTCGATAATGGGTTGCGTTTCCATGGGAAGGCTCCTCGAGAAATCGATGTCGTAGGGGTTGATACGGGCTGGTTGGTGTATCTTGCCAACGCTTGTTACGACGCAAATTACGGTTCAGATTGGGAAGTTCGAACGGAATCGGCGACTAACCCCAAGTATAAGTCCGCTAATACGTCGTCGAATCAGAAGAGAGCTACTCTCCTAGTCCCGGCTACCGATTTTTACGTGATGCCGACGCTAGGTTTTGACGGCTCGACAGGTGAAGACCGGCCAATGGAATTCGAAGTCGTCAACATTGATGCTACGGATGCCGTACTCGGTTTTGACGGCATCCGAGGCGTTGGCAAAGTCGAGGCGTAGCTCTTTAACAACGTCATCTGAGCTGCCGGAGCGTCTCACCCAGTCCCAGAACGTCAGGTATACCTGCGTTGGAGTCGAATGGGTGATTTCGAACCCTGCGCCCGACATTAGCGTTCTCCACTCTGACGGAGACGGTGCCGCGACATGAGACGGATCGCGAAGCGCTTCGGCTCGCTGATGCCATTCAGCGAGTTGGGCGTTCTCAGAAGTAGTAGTGTCGCACAGCAGAAAAACGCCTCTACGATTAAGAACTCGATGGACTTCCGATAAGAACTTTCCGATGTCGCGGAAGTGATGAGGCGCAGTTCGACAGGTTACGAGGTCTATCGATTCGTCCGGGTACGGAATATCGTGCGCGTCGATGGCTTCGAATCGGACGTTTATTAACCCACGCTCGGCAGCGATAGCCCGGGCTTGACCGAGCATCCCATCGGCGATGTCGGAGACGACAACGACATCGCAAAACTCGGCGACTGCAAACGCTGTGAACCCAGGGCCAGTCGCGATATCGAGACCCAATTCGTAGCGGCCGAGGGACGCCCATTCGGCAAGAATGTGCAGACTGCTGCCGCGGGAATGCGGCACGCTGACGGCATAGCTCGCAGCTTGGCGGTTGAACTGTGCCTGCGCGTCAGATGGTACGATAGTCACGACAAGTGCTTCATCATGAATTCAACCGTTCGATCCATCGATGTCGCCGCTGCTGCTTCGTCGTAAACCTCCAGACGGTCGTCGTTGCAGAAGGCGTGTTCCGTGCCCTCGTAGATGAAGAACTCGTTTTCGACGCCAGCTGCGGTG
Source organism: Dehalococcoidia bacterium (assembly GCA_012270805.1). Lineage (GTDB taxonomy): Bacteria > Chloroflexota > Dehalococcoidia > Lucifugimonadales > Lucifugimonadaceae > Bin127. The sequence continues at coordinate 443 of JAAXHR010000366.1, read as the reverse complement.
AGCCCGTCTCGCAATCCGGGGACGGCATCAGTAGCATCGTCGTGTTCGGCGAAATGGCCTTGAATGGGGCATTCAATCGAATCTGGATCGGGTAGCCCACTCGGCAGGACACCGTAGAAAGGCGCCCCGGCCTCGATGGCACCTTGGGAAGCTAATAAGAGGGTCATGCCGCCACCCATGCAGTATCCGAGGCATCCGACTTTTCCACTTGAGTTTGCATTGTGAGACCTCAGGTATTCCGCGGCGCCGATGAGGACTTTCGAGGCATGTGGTATCTCGAGCTCATGCATGAGCGTCATCGCGTGCTCCGGTTCAGTTGCCGCTTCGCCTTCGTAAAGATCAGGCGCGAGAGTCACGAATCCTCTTGCGGCGTACCGATCGGCCATGTTCTTGATGTGTTGGACGAGACCCCACCACTCTTGAATGACTAGCAGACCCGGACC
>JAAXHR010000043.1 GCA_012270805.1 Dehalococcoidia bacterium | reverse complement strand
TCAGTTTCACTGACGGGCTATCGAACACTGTCTTTGGGACTGTTCTTGGCAGCTATGGTGTTCATATTCGTGGCAGCCTGCGGAGAGTCGAACGAATCGACGGAAGTTCGCAGATCGCTGGGAGCGCGTGGTGCCCCGGGGGAACCTGGTGAGGCAGGTGCTCCGGGACAACGCGGTACGTCGGACAGCCAAGTCGTTGTCGAAACTGTCGTAGTCGAGAAAGCCGTCGAAGTTGAGGTCGCTAAAGAAGTCATGGTTGGGGAAGCGATGATGATGGCCACCGCCGCTCCCGAAATGGCGATGGAGATGCCAGAGGAACAATCCGCCCAAGATGTCGACATCTCTTTCCAACCACAAAACCGCGTGATTGTCCGAAATGCCGACATGAGTGTTGAGGCTGACAACCCAATCGCAACCGTTGACGCCATCGGCGATATCGCAGTCTCGCGTGGCGGATGGGTGGTCAACATCAACACCATCGAAGGAGGAGGTTTCTACCACATCACGATCCGCATCCCGGCCGAAACCCTCGATAACACCATAGACCAGATCTCCGCGATCGTGACGAAGGTCGAATCGGTCAACTCCGACAGCACCGATTTCACGGAGGAATACATCGATCTCGGCGCACGTCGCACAACGATCCAAGAAACTGTGAACGCGCTAACTGAACTGCTGAAAAACGAAAACTACGACCGTGTTGAAGAGCTGCTCGCGGTTCAGAAGGAAATTACGTACTGGCAAGCCGAACTCGAGCGCATCGACGGTCGCCTCGCCTTCATCAGCGAGTCGGCAGCGTTCTCAAGACTCTCGGTCAATGTCAATCGATCTCCGATACCGATGCGTGTCGATGTTGGTGAAGACGTGAACATCGGCATCGGTGTCGGACGCAAATACACCGCGCGCTTCTTCCCACCAGAAGGTTACGACAGCTTCGAGATCGTCTGGGACTTCGGTGATGGCACGGCACCGCGAACTGTTCGCTCCGGGCTCCGAACTCAAGGCGATGACGGGTACTTGAGCGTCCCGGTGCGTCACACCTACCACTCTGACGAACTATCCCCTCACGTTGTCACCGTCACGGTCAAAGCCTTTTCTGACCGAGGGCTGGCTGAAGGGGAGGGCCAGCTGTGGGCGCACGTGTCGGAACTGCCCCGCATCGACGCGTTCGTCTCCGGACCCGATCGTAGCGTTCAGCAAGGCGAAACAGTAACGCTCACCGCCTCGTTCAATCACCCCGAAACACTGCGGGATGTACGGTATAACTGGGACTTCCGAGATGGTTCGACAGTTGTGAGCGGCACGGTTGATCGAGGCGACACTGGCATCGACATCGAGCACGTCTTCGAGCGCTTCCGCCCCGAACCATATGGAGTCGTGTTCGAGATCTGGGGCAACAGTGATGCCGGAGAGGTTAGAGAAACTCTCGAGACCCTGATCTGGGTAGACCCGGCGCCAACGGTCGATTCGTCCGACATCGACGCCGGCGGTACCGCCACAAACGCGGTCAACGTTCTGGTAGGGTTCTTCAGTTTCGCCGTAACCGCAGCCATCTGGCTAGGCATAACCTCCCCGATATGGTTGATCATCGGTGCAATCATCTTCTTCATCGTCCGCTTCATCATCCGTCGGCAACGCAACGCGCAAAGAGTGGTTTACGTTCCTACGCAGCCGGACGATGACCACGAGAGCGACGAAGGGAACAAGACGACAGCGTCCGCCTAAGACTGCCAGCCGAGAAATCGTAGGAGCTCGGGTCCGGATTCGGTTCCGAGCTCTTTTCATTTCAAAGATTTCGAAAACTGAGGGAACAAATTTGTAAGTGAGTGCGTCTGTTCTCCAGTGACCCGACACAACGTCACGGAGAACAGAAATGACGAACAACAAAACAGAACACCTAAAAAATCTCATAGAGAAACCGATGACAACCTTCGCACTGGTGATCGCCACAGCAGTCGTCGCAGCGACTATCGCGTGCGGTGGAGGCGAAACCGTGGTTCAGACGGTAGTCGTAGAAAAACCAGTTCCTGGCGGCCTGGTGGTACAAACGGTGATCGTTGAACGGGAAGTGTCAGTACCCGGAGAAACGGTGGTTCAGACGGTAGTCGTAGAGGTCGAACGTGACGTCGAGGTTCAGGACGAAATGGCTATGCAGCCTCGTCCCGCCGCCACTGCGCGTCCTGCGGCCACTGCGGCTCCTGCCAGAAAAGCGTCGTCGGTATCTGAACCAATAGCCGTAACAGTGGTCGTAGAAGAAAAGGAAGTTTTAAAGGAAGTTGTAGTAGAGGTCGAAAAGCAGATTTTCGAGCCGGCTAGTGCAAAACCTGCTTCCGCAGGTCGTAGTCCTGCTCCTACGCCGGTGATCAAGACTTCACCAAGTCAGCCCTCGCAACCCGGTGCTACGACTTTCCAGAACACCACGCGGAGCAACTTCGCTTTGACGTCGCAGGACGACACCTCGACGTTCAGCCTTGACACTGATCGCACCTCGTTCCAACTCGCTCTCAACTGGACGCGAGCCGGTTATGAGGTGGACCCTGCATCGGTACGTGCTGAGGAGTGGATCAACGCATTCAACTATGGCTACCAATTCCCACGCCACGACGACTCGTTCAACATCCAGACCGACATCATCGCCCACCCGCTTGACAGCGATCTGCACTTGGCACGAGTCGCGTTCCAAGCACCGGATGTAGTGGTCGATCTTCCGTTGAACGTCACACTGGTTCTCGATGGCTCTGGCTCGATGGCCGATGGCAATCGTGTCGCGATTGCTCGGGAAGCCGCCGAGACCATCCGGACGAGTCTCGGTCGAGATGATCGGATGTCGGTTGTTCACTTCGATAACAACGTGAAACATCGGTTGACGGTTGGAGATGACAGCCCTGACAGCAGGGCGCTTCGCAACTCGATTCGTGACCTGAGGCCAGACGGCGGTACCAACGTTCAAGCTGGGTTGAATCTCGGTGTGGAGCTTGCTGACGAGATGCGCCGAAGCCGACCTAATGCATACAACTACGTGATCCTGATGTCCGACGGCGTGGCAAACGTTGACGCCACCAACCCGTTTGCGATCTTGGAGTCCGCCGCCGACCACGATCCCGAGAACCCGCTGCGGTTGATCACGATCGGCGTTGGTATCAACAACTACAACGACGTGCTACTCGAACAGTTGGCACAGCACGGCAACGGCTGGTACCGATACCTGAGCGAGCCAGAAGAAGGGCGCAAACTATTCAGCCGTGAGAACTGGCTGGCGCTGTCGGTCCCGTTCGCGGACCAGACGCGGGCACAGGTAGTCTGGGACGAGAATCTGGTGCGCAGTTGGCGAATGATCGGATACGAGAACCGCGTAACCTCGGACGAATCTTTCACCCGCGCCGAGAAGAAGTTCGCCGAACTTCCTGCCGGTTCAGCAACCACTGTCTTCTTCGAACTCGAACTCGTCGATCCGTACCTGCTTGGAAACTCAGGACAGGCGCTTGGCGAAGTTGAGGTGCGCTGGGTTACTCCCAGCACGGGCGAAGGAAATCGCCAACATCAGGAGATCGACTCCGTGCTTGCAGCGCCCGAGGCCATGACCGACTTCGGTGCGATCGTCGCTTTGGCTGCTGACCGGTATAGCGGTCTGCACGAATACGGTAGCGTCCACCCTGGTTCAATACATCAAGACCTGTCCGACCTTGCCAACATGCTACGAAGTGTCGGTTCGCCAATCGTCGGAACCACCGCGTACCAAGACTTCGAATTCGTCTTGAATTCGTTGGTCGACAACGTCCAACCCGCACCAAGCACTGGGTATAGCAGGTAGCAACCCCGAACTCTTGACGCGCTGATCGCTCTGAAGTTGCTTACAATCTCGCGGAGTGATCAGTGTGCAACATCGTAGCCTGATTGACGGCTTTGTCGACGGGTTGACGAATTTCGACGACTTCGGTACCAAAACCGAAGTCGTCGAAGTTTCTTCAGATGCCGATACACCGTCTCTGGTTTATTTCATTAACGAGTTC
>JAAXHR010000183.1 GCA_012270805.1 Dehalococcoidia bacterium | reverse complement strand
GGCTCAACCTGCCGCAGGATGCCGACATCGTAATATCATCCTACCGATTGAGCTTCGCGATGCGATTCGACTGGGGTACCGTCGCCACACCGGAACCTCCTGCGGATACGCGCCTTACTGAAACCCCCGTAAACCCGAGATTCAGAGTAATGGTTCTGTCGCCAGACGGTTCCGGCCGGATCTACGCGATGTGCGATCGAATTACGCCCTCGCGTGGCGAAGAAGGTGTCAAGTCTCTGTTGTGGCTAGACGAGGTCGACAACCTCGGAGAAGAGGTGTGGCGGCTCGACATTGGTGACCCAAATCCGGTGATCCAAGTCAATAGAGATATCGGCAACATTAGCATTGATGCGCGACGCAACGGCGTGTTTCGGGCCCTTGTGATACCGGAAGTGCTTCGCAACGTCCTACGACGAGCACTGATCGAAGATGGCGCAGATCCCGACGGGGAGACGGGGGATTGGGAAGACTGGATGGAGTTCTTGCAACAGTTCGATGTCGGGCCGCTACCGAAACCAGCGAATGACGACAAACGCGATCCAGAAGAAACCAACCAATGGATTGATCGTTGGGTCAACGCCTTCGTCGACAACCGATTGAGAGCCCGAGAGTTGTACGTCGTGTCAAGGGGTGGAAATTGACAATCCATCAGGTCAAGGAACTCACATCCGACGGGATTAAGCTGGCTCGTGAATTTCTGAGCGATGCCCGGGAAGGCAAAGCAATAGAACTGCCGAAAGGCTTGCTCACCGATGCCGTCTATGCCAAGGATGCGGCGGTGCCTTGCTTCGTTGAGAAACGGGCTTTTGCCAATCGGCGAGAGGCAGGTGAGTATCTTTCCGAAGCGCTAGCTCCATTGGGCATCGGTAACGTTAACGGCAATTATCCATTGTGGTCATGGTTGGGCATATTCTACTTCGACTCATTCGTGGAACAGGATGACGAAAATCGCTATAAGTTAGCACGGCTTCCAGATTACGCGTTCGTATTAGATACAAATACGGTAAATCCACGAGACATGTTGTTACACCGACTTATGCTTGCATGGGAGGCTTACAGACGCCACGGCGATCAATTCGCTCAATGGATGTTGCAGCAACCAGTTACATCAGTACCAAAAATAGTAGAGCGAACGATCAGATCGCGTCAACGATTTTCTTCCCAAGGAATTGTCAAGTTGATCGGAATGCTCTACATAGACCCACAATCATACGCGCCTAAACGCGGAGCGGGCAACGACGACGCAATTGGCGGTATTCGGCGTCTCAACGATGTTCTCGATCAACTCTATATGACTTATGACGTATACGGAATGAGCGCGGAGCAATTGCTGGCACTCTTGCCGGATGAGTTCAAACGCTTCAACACAGCTGCCGGCTCTGCTCGCGACTGATCACCGCTCTGTAAATTGGTCGCTGGAGTAGTTTCTATCCGGTATGCCAAAATTGAATCTTGCACGCCTGAAATTGGCCCACCACAAACTCCAACCCGAACCCGCGAAGGATTAACCCTCATGCACAACTACGACGATCTACTTGCAAAGTCCAGAGAGTGGCGCGATTGGTACTACGACGGCGCACCGACTCCCAATCCCGTCACCGAATCCGTCTCCGACGCCTTCGACCTCATCAACGCCACTCTCTTCGGTCACATCTACCAACGTGAGACCCTCCCCGGCAATATCCGCAGCATCTGCACCGTCGCAGCATTGATCGCCCTCGACCGTCCAAATCAGCTCCCAGGCCACATCACCGGCGCCCTAAACTACGGCTGGACCAAAGAGCAAATCGTCGAACTCATCACTCAGATGCTCTTCTACGGCGGCTACCCAGCGTGTGTGAATGCGCTGAACGCAGCCGAACAGGCTTTCAAGGA
>JAAXHR010000372.1 GCA_012270805.1 Dehalococcoidia bacterium | reverse complement strand
GTTACGGAGTGGGCGTGCGGTTCGTTTTGGCGGTCTGCCTGAACCATGCTCCCGCCTACGTGCTGGTGGAAATCGCAGGCTTCGTTCAGGCTTCCATCGCTGTTGATCTCGAACATTGCGACGCTACCGCCCGCGTAGTTGGCGACGAAGAGGTATTTGCCATTCGCCTCGACCACGAGATGGCACGGGCCAGTGCCTTTGGTCGACTCTTTGTTGATGAGGGTCAGATTGCCGTTATCCCCGATGGCGTACGCGTGGACACCGCCAGCATCGTCGCCGTCGAAGTCGTTGACTTCGGCAACGGAGTAGAGGAATTTACCGTTCGGATGAAGAGTGACGAACGACGGGTTGGGTCCACTATCCGTGGCGACCGAAAGCTCGGTCAGTCGCCCGGTTGCGCCATCCATGTGGCACGTGTAGATGCCCTTGGCACCCAAATTAGTGTAGGTTCCCACGAATATCAGCTGGTCTTTGGGGTGTCCCATGCTTGCGATCTGCCTTTCGAATCGACGTTGATGTTCAGTGTTGGGTCTGCGCTGAAATGATAAGCGACAAATCGCAGAAGCGTCCGACTGATACATTAGGATTCAGGGGAATCAGGCATAAACGATCATCGACAAAGCCACCATTTAGCGTATGAAACCAGCACCATTCAACTCCGTCAATCGAATCAATGTCCAAGGACGCGAGTATTCCTACTATGATCTAGGCGTGCTTGAACGTGCTGGACTGTGCAACGTCTCGACGTTGCCATTCTCGATACGAGTTCTGCTGGAAAACGCCCTTCGTAATGCTCATATCGGACCCGCGTCTGAAGATGATGTGCGTCTCGTAGCGTCTTGGTCGCCATCTCAGACACCGCCCAAAGAGTTCCCCTACATGCCCGGACGGGTCGCGCTGCAGGACTTCACCGGCGTGCCTGTAGTGGTCGATCTTGCAGCAATGCGGGATGCCGTCGCTGAAAAAGGCGGTGACCCCGGCATCATCAACCCGGTCGTTCACTCCGACCTCGTCATCGATCATTCGGTCCAAGTCGACTACTTCGCATCCGAAGGCGCGTTGGCGCGCAACATCGACCTCGAATTCGAGCGCAACGTAGAGCGATACAAGCTGCTCAAGTGGTCACAGACGGCATTCAACAACATGCTGGTCGTGCCACCTGGAACCGGCATCGTCCACCAAGTCAACCTCGAATTCTT
>JAAXHR010000115.1 GCA_012270805.1 Dehalococcoidia bacterium | reverse complement strand
GGCTGTTTCGATGTGTTACACGTCGGCCATCTGCGCTATCTGCAAGCCGCACAGGCACTCGGCGACCGCCTCGTTGTCGGTGTCAATAGCGACGATTCGGTCCGTGTACTCAAAGGGGAGAACCGTCCCCTCGTTCCCGCAGACGAACGCGCCGAAATGCTCGCGGGCTTGGCGTGTGTCGATTACGTTACGATTTTCCCCGAACTCGATCCGATTGACCTGCTATCCACCATTAAGCCGAACATCCACGTCAAAGGCGGCGATTACACGATCGAGCGGGTCATTGAGCGGGAAGCGGTCGAATCGAACGGGGGCAAGGTGATTGTCGGGTTAAACGTGCCGGGCAAATCGACTACCGATCTCATCGAAACAATCCGCGAAAGGTATAATGAAAAGTAGTAGGCATACTCCGTATGCCGTAACCCCAATTGAACCAACGAACCGATGAACCGATGAGCTAACATATAGAAAGGAAATCATAGGATGCAGATTGATGTCAAAGTCGGAGATTTCAGGACGGAAGCTGTCGATGCGATTGTCCTTGGCATATTTGAGGGCGAACCCCTCGTTAGTGTGGCGCAAGCCGCCGATGCAGCGACGGATGGCGCAATCAGCGAACTGATTGATGCCGGCGACTTCAAAGGTGAACACAAACAGACCGCGCTGCTCTACACCAGAGGGGTAATCACTGCCTCACGGATCGCGCTGGTCGGTCTGGGGAAAAATGAGGCTTTGGATCCAGAGAAAGTGCGTCAGGCAGCGGGCACAGTTGTCCAAGAACTTCGGGATCTGGGACTAAAATCCATCGCAGTCGCGTTGCCGCCAGAAACCCCACCAGAGATAGCACAGGCTGCCGCCGAAGCCAGCCGACTCGCGCTCTACCAATTCAACGGGCACAAGACGGAGGGCCTCGACAAGGTCAAGGCACTTGACTCGATCACCTTCCTCGTAACGGACGAAGCAACGAGGTCGGTGGTCGAGGGAGGCGTTGCGATCGGCGACGCGATTGCGAACGGGACGAACCTTGCCCGCGATCTCAGCAACCAACCGCCGAACCACTTGACCCCAACGATGCTCGCCGACAAGGCGGTTGAGGTCGCAAACAAAGTCGGGCTGAAATGCGAAGTGTTTGACCAAGCCCAACTCCAGAAGAAGGGGTTTCGCACATTGCTCGGCGTGTCTCAGGGGAGTGCCGAGGAGCCGCGATTTATCGTCTTAGAGCATATCCCCGACGGTGAGGGGAAGGACACCGTTGCGTTTGTTGGAAAAGCCATCACCTTCGATAGCGGTGGGTTGTCGCTCAAGTCCGGCTCCGGCATGATGGATATGAAGCACGATATGTCCGGCGCAGCAGCGGTGCTTGGTGCGATGCAGGTAGTCGGCAATCTTAAACCGGACCTCCATGTCGTTGGACTGATTGCGGCGAGCGAAAATATGCCGAGCGCAACCGCCCAGCGACCGGGAGACGTTGTCGAAAGCTACGGCGGCAAAACAATCGAGATCCTTAATACGGACGCGGAGGGTCGATTGGTGTTGGCGGATGCGTTGGGCTATGCCGCTCAGTATCACCCGAAGGCAGCGATAGATCTGGCAACCCTGACCGGGGCGGTCATCACCGCTTTGGGAACCGTTGC
>JAAXHR010000329.1 GCA_012270805.1 Dehalococcoidia bacterium | reverse complement strand
GGTCGCCTCGACATCCTCGTCAACAACTCCGGCTCCATCGAAGGCGACCCCATCGAGGTCCTCTCATCCGAAAAGTGGCTCCGCGTCATGAACACAAATGTCACCGGTATGTTCTACTGCACCAAACAAGCCTTCAAGATCATGCGACCCCAAGGCGGCGGACGCATAATCAACATCGGCTCCATCGCCGCCCAACGATCCCGACACTCCGCCGCTGCGTACACAACCAGCAAACACGCCGTTTGGGGGCTAACCCAATCCGCAGCCATCGAAGGCCGAGACATCAACATCTCCGTCTCGGCCCTCCACCCCGGCAACACAATGGTCGAACGACGCGCCGACGCCCGCTCTGGTTCCGGCCGAGACGAAGGCCCCGAACCCATGATGGACGTCGAAAACATCGCCCGCACCGCCCTCCTAATGGCAACCCTCCCACCAGACGTCAACATGCTTGAAGCCATCGTAATCCCCAACCAACAGCTTTACATCGGCAGGGGGTAGCCTTATCCCCCCTTCACGAAACGACACGCAGGGGGTGCCCGACTCGCAGAATCCACACCGTCGCAAATCAATACCCAGCAATCATTGTCCATCATTCCCAATTACACAAATCACAGTTCAAACTAACCCCGCGATATACTCCAATACGGCAATCAACAACGCCCATAACCCAACCAGGAGAACCAGATGTATATCCTAATGGTCCGTCTAAAGGTCAAAGACGACCGCATCGACGACTTCATCGAAGCATCCATCGGCGACGGTGTCGGATCCGTCCTCGGCGAACCGAACTGCTATCGCTTCGACATCATCCAAGACGATGAAGACCCCACAAAGTTCGCATTCTGCGAGGTTTACGAAGACGAAGCCGCCTTCCAGTACCACACCATGGCCTACCACTTCCACCAGTGGCGAGACGCCTCGGCCGACATGTTCGCAGAGCCCCCCGAAGTCTCATTCTGCCGATCCGTCTATCCTGCCGGCCCCGCCGACTGGGATGCATACCGCCCCGGAGCCGTCGACGACCCCGCATTCCAGAACGGCACCCTCCACGTAATCCACGCTCCCCAATACGTCCAAGCCGACAAGGTCGACGACTTCATCGCCGCCGTGACCCTTGACGGCATCGGATCGACCCACGAAGAGCCCGGATGCTTGCGCTTCGACGTCTACCAGAACGTCGAAGACCCGACTGAACTCTACCTCTACGAGGTCTACGCCAACCGCGACGCCTTCGACTATCACGTAGGCACCCCGCACATCAAACTCTGGCGAGACACTGTAGCCGACTGGTACGACGAAGCACGCCGTGACGCCTCCATGGCCGGAAACATGGGCGCCCGAAGAGGCCGAAACGTCTGGCCACCCGACAACTGGAACTGGTCCTCCGGCAAACCCGCATTCTAAACGCTTACGTCCCTTTCGCTTTGCGAAGGGGACGCGAGCAAGCAATGCGACGCTCGCAGGGGGATGCCCGCAGATGTCCGAGCACATCTGCCCTTCAACCAGCAACAACGAATCCCCTCTCCCCGCAGCA
>JAAXHR010000129.1 GCA_012270805.1 Dehalococcoidia bacterium | reverse complement strand
GTGGGCAAGGCGATCGGCAAGCCGGTGCACAAGATCGCCGGGGGCAGGTATCGCGATGAGATTCTGCTCTATAACGGACTGGGAGGCACCGACCCGGTAAAGGTCGCGGATGCTGCGGAGGAGCATCTCGAGTACGGATACAAGGCGTTCAAGCTTCATCTGCTGCTGGATGTCGAGGGCGTGACGGAGATCTGTCGGGAGGTGCGCAAACGCGTGGGTCCGGAGATCATGCTCATGGTGGATACGCACATGCGGCAGACAGTCGCGAACTCGATCCTGCTAGGGAGAGAGCTGGAGAAGCTGGGCTTCACGTGGCTGGAGTCGCCGACAGTGCCGGACGATATCCCGGGTCAGGCGGAGATCACGCGGGCGCTGGACATGGCGGTGGCGATAGGGGAGTGGACGCGGACGCGCTACGAGATGCGCGAGCAGTTCGAGCGGAGGGCGTACGACATCTTGATGCATGACATCGGACGTACAGGCATCACTGAGGGGCATCGGATCGCGACGCTGGCGGACACATACAACATTCCGGTCGCACCGCATGTCGGTGGCGGCGGGATACTTTCGGTTGCCGCGACTGTCGAGTGGTCGGCATCGTGCCCAAACTTCATGATCATGGAGCATGGGCACCATGCGAACCGCGTGAAGAGCAAGATTCTCAAGGAGCCGTTCGAACCGGAGAACGGCTACTACAAAGTGACGGATCGTCCGGGATTGGGAGTGGAGGTCGATGAGGATGCCTTGCCACGTTACGCTTTTCCGGGGAGTTGAGATTGCCCCCCAAGCCCTACATTCTGGCTGTGGACATCGGTAGTTCGGCAGTTAAGGCCGGTTTGTACGATGCGGAGGCGAACGCGTTGTCTCACACGCTGGTTTCGGTTGGGCATCAGCAGCGAATAGCGACAGATGGGACGCACGAGGAGGATGCTGAGGAAATCCAACGTGCTACCGAGTCGGCGATTGATGGTGCGCTGAGAGCAGCGGGTGACGACGCGGATCAAATCGCCGCAGTGGGATTGGACGCAATGGCGAGCACGATACTCGGTGTCGATGTTCGGCATGATCCGGTGACGCCGGTTTTCACGTACGCCGATACGCGCACGGCACGAGATGTAGACGCATTGCAGGCGAGCATCGATGTGGATGGAGCGTATCAACGCACAGGGGTGATGCAGCACACGTCTTACGTGCCGGGTCGCGTTAATTGGATGCGGCGTACCGATCCTGAGGCGTTCGCGCGGATTACCAAGTGGACGGATATCTCGACGTTCATCTTCACTCGTTGGTTCGGTTCTACGGATGTGCCTGCAAGCTACAGTGTGTCGGCATGGAGTGGCTTGCTGAACCGGCACGAATTGGATTGGGACGCCGGGTTATTAGATGCCATCGGACTGGAGCCGTCGAATATGCCGGGGTTGGCGCCGTATTCGGAAGGGCAGAGCGGTCTGTGTCCGATCTACTCGATGCGTTGGCCGCAACTGGTGGATGTGCCGTTTTACTTGGCAGTGGGCGATGGAGCGGCGGTGAACATCGGATCGGGCTGCACGAATCGTCGGAACATCGCACTGACAGTCGGGACCACTGCGGCGATGAGATTGGTAGTGGATCATCCCGGTGATGAGTCGCCGCCAGTTGTACCTAAAGGATTGTGGGGTTACATCTTGCGTGGCGATCGGACGCTGTTAGGCGGAGCGTTCAGCGAGGGCGGCAACGTGGTGGAGTGGGCGTTGAAGAGCCTCAACCTTCCGCCTCTGGATCGACTCAACGACGCATTGGCCGACACCGTTCCGGATGCTCACGGATTGACGGTGCTGCCGTTCATCGCAGGCGAGCGCGCAGTCGGTTGGTCTACGAACGCCAGCGGGGTAGTCAACGGAGTCCGTGTCTCGACATCCGGATTGGACATCTTGCAGGCGTTGATGGAGTCGGTGGCGTATCGTTTCTCGTTGGTTGCCGGATTGCTGAGAGACGAGATGGACAACGACCGCGTCTTCATCGCTGGCGGGGGCTCGGTGACGAACTCGCCTTGGTGGTTGCAGACGATGGCGGATGTTTTGCAGGGCGAGGTGCACGTGCCATCCGAAGAGCAGGCGACGAGTCGAGGTGCGGGGATTCTGGCGCTGAACGCCCTCGGCGTCTGGGAAGGTTTGGACGACGTGATGCCAGAGATCGCGGCGGTGTACGAGCCTCTGGACGAGTACCGTTCCGTCTACCAGGAAGCGATTGAGCGGCAATCGGAACTGTATGAAGCAGTGATTGCACGCGATTGATGGTTTGCCCCGTCGCCCCTCTGTTCTTCGGATATTTCCCCCGCGAGCGAGGGCAACTGCGCGGCCCGCACCCCTCTCCTCACACACAGCACTCGCATCGCTTCGCTGCTAGCGTTTCTTTCACTATGCCGAAGGGCGGTTAGCGGTTGGAATTGATTTCAATCGCGTGGTGGCTCATGGATTAGTTCGTAGGCGGTTGTCTAGACTCGTCGTATCGCTGATCCCGCGCGCCAATCGCTAATCCTTGATAATGGCATTGAAATCGTTAGGCACTCTGCCTACTCGGCTATCCCGAGAGGGAGTTCTGTTCATCGTTGTCGCCACCTTCACCGCCGTGGTGGTGATCGCGGTGATCGGGTTCAGCGCCTGTTCTGCTGAAGAGGAGCCCACAGCCGAGCTGTTTGAGACGCGCACACCGACGCCAGTGCCTGCGACACCGGTTCCGACAGCTACTGCGGTATTCCCGACCAGCACATCGACCCCGACCCCGACCCCGATCTCTCCGAAACCGACGCCTAAGCCGGAACCAACTGCAACCGACACTCCGGTTCCACCGACATCTACTCCTGTCCCTCCGACACCCACTCCTGTCCCTCCGACACCCACTCCTGTCCCCCCGACCGCGACGCCGACACCTACTCCGGTACCGCCGACACCTACTCCTGAGCCGACTCCGACGGCGACACCGATACCGGCCGCCTACCGCGTCGATTCCCTGAATTGGAACGTTCAGGGACCTGAGGGGGACAAGATAATCGTTCGGTTCACACTGAACGTAGTCAACGATGGCGAGGCTAGACGCGACAGTGATACGCCCGTGTTTGGCATCGTGAACGAAGGAGAACAGACTGAGGTCGCCACTATACCCCCGTTGAGCGGTGGCGAAAGCACGACGTTGCTGTTCGACATCAGATTCGACAGCGGGCCTCAGCAGTTGAAGTTGCAGGTTGAGGATGCCGTTTCTTTGGTCGCGTTGGACCTGCTCGCATCTGACGTGTCAATCGCCCCGGTCTCGTATCAACTGATCTCTGACGGTCTGGTCCTAATAACGGTTGAGTTGGCGAACAACGGCACGTTGATCACGCGCCCGGTGCAGTTGATCACCTACAACAACGTTGTGGCAACGGTTCAACCGCTTGAGCCTGGCGAATCGGAGTTGGTTGGTTTCTACCTCCCATTGCTGACGGGATCGCATCAGGTAGAGGTAACGGCATCGTCAGATGAACGCGAAGCCAAGCTGTCCAACAACGTGGCAACGTTCGAGATTGATGTGGACTACGTGGCATTGTCGCTACGCGCCGGGTCCGCTCAGGCACATGGCTTCATTCGGGGCGGAACGGCAAACATATCGATCGATTTCAGCGTCTCAAACCTTGGCGTTGCACCGAGCGGCGATTTCCTGGTGGCGGTCGCGTGTCCTGAGATACCGAACGCAACATGCGTGGGCGAAACGCGCGTTGAATCACTAGCTCCGGGCGGAACCTTTTCTGGCGTGATCGATGCCGTGCTGCCACAGGGAATCACCGGTATCGTGCTCTTTGCCGGCGACCTCGAATACGGTTATCGATGGGGCGACGACAACGCGATCCCGATCACCGTGGACGTTCCGTTGCAGCCGGACATCCATCCGGTGTTCGCCGCGGAGGCGGAACAGACCGGCTACTACTCCAACGGCGATGCCGCCATCAATGTCACCGTCTCATTGCGAAACGATGGCGCGCAGCCCATACCGGGCGACTATCCGATCGCAGTAACGTGTTTCCAAGACGGAGAAGTCTTGTCGACCTGCGGTGGCGTCGTGACGCTCGAGCTTACGGATGGCTTCGGACCTGCAAGCGCATCCACCCTGATCCGCTCGTCGGCCGGGGATATTGAATTGAATCTCGACGGCGGAGAGATAGTGGATATCGAGCAGAGCATTGGCACCTCTATCGACATCTCGATTCCCGAGCGCATCGTCGGCATCGGTCGTGAACTGTGGCGTTGCTTCTCGGATACGAACCAGCGCGATGATTTCCCGCGCGGCAGCTGTAGCGGCCGCGACGGCGACGTAGTAAGTAAGTGGTCGCAGGATGAGCCGGTTACGATCTGGATCAACGGGCTTTCGGCGTACTCGGAGCAGTTCCAAGACATGTTGCAGGAACTGGCGCCGCAGTTGAACTTCACCTATCAGCTGGTGCCGGAGGAGCGCAGAGCCGATATCGCCGTGTACGTCGGAATCACCGACGATGACGCTCGAGTACTTGGGTTCGAAAGTTGCGATGGCTACTGGGGTTGCATCGACTACGACACCGATGACAACGGCGAAGTGGTTTCCGGCGAGATCGTGATCTTCCAAGTCGACGATCCTGGTCTAAGGCAACTCGGGTTATTAAACGAATCGATCCAGTACGCGATGCTGCACAGCATGTTGCAGGTGATCGTGCCTTTGGGCTATCGCAACGTGCCGGACAGCGCTTTGAGCATCGATACCGGTCTGCGCTTCCCGACGATGAGCGCGTCCGACCGCGAAATCGTGCGGATATTGACCAGCCCGTTGGTCGAAACAGGCGATACGACTGTGGATATCGAGGGTTTGATCGTGTTCTCCGACGAGGTTTTGGATGTTCAAGAGCCCGCACCGTTGACCAGTTTCGACATCATTGAGCAGGCGCGCTTGAAGTTGCATGAAGAAGGGTCGGCGCT
>JAAXHR010000338.1 GCA_012270805.1 Dehalococcoidia bacterium | reverse complement strand
ATTCTTGCTTTCCGATACGTTGTCGGACCCTGATCATTACATTGAGCGGATTCCCGCGCACGGGAACGACCCCCCAGAAACAGGGCGTGAAAGTACCATACACCGAATCGCCAAGCGTGCGCGCCTCCTTTACCCGATTCGTGAAAACTTAAAGTGCTTGTGTCGAATACGCTTTACAAGCGCCACTAAGTGTGTCCCCGATTGTTAATTGGAATGAACATTGTTAGGCGTGCAGACAGCGGATCTACTGCCAGTGCAATCAAGCCGCCGAAACGGTTACCATTGCCTTCGTATCCAGTGCTCGACTGAGATGAGAGGAACACNNNATGTCCAAACTTCGCTTCGGCGCCTTCCTAGCGCCTCATCATCCCATCGGCGAAAACCCGCTCATTCAGTTCCAGAGCAACCTGGAGTTCGCTCAACTCCTCGACCACCTCGGGTACGACGAGTTCTGGTGCGGCGAACACCACTCCACTGGCTGGGAGATGATCGCCTCCCCGGAACTCTTCCTTGCCGCCGTCGCTGAACGCACGCACCGCATCATGCTGGGCACGGGCGTCGTTTCCCTCCCATATCACAACCCTTTTATGGTTGCCCAACGAATCGTCCAACTCGACTACCAATCGAGGGGGCGCGTCATATTCGGCTCTGGTCCAGGTGCTCTCCCATCCGACGCTCACACCCTTGGATTCGATCCGATGCTCCTGCGCGATCGTCAAGACGAAGCCATGGGCATCATCCGCAAGCTGTTCGAGGGTGAAGAACGTATCACCTACGAATCCGATTGGATCATCCTCCGAGATGCCAAACTACAGCTGTTGCCGTTGCAGGAAGACATGGAGTTCGCCGTCGCATCTATGGTCAGCCCATCCGGCATGACCCTAGCCGGCAAACACCGCGCCGGTGTCCTTTCCATCGGCTCCATGACCAAAGCCGGTATGCGGTCCTTGCCGAACCAATGGAGCTTTGCCGAAGAATCCGCCGTAAAGTACGGCAACACTGTTGATCGCAAAAACTGGCGGATCGTCATGAGTTGGCACATCGCCGAGACCAAGGAGGAAGCCAAGGAACAGGCAAAACAGGGGCTTTTCAATCACAACAACCTCTACACCGTAGGAACCCTCGCCGGCGGTGAAGGAACCATATACAAGACCCCGGACGAAGCAGTCGAGGACGTCGCTGACTCGGTCACCGGAACCGCCGTTATTGGAACGCCCGACGACCTGGTCGCAAAGATCCGCGACATGCAGGAACTGACTGGCGGCTTCGGTTGCGTCATCGGATTCGTCCACGACTGGGCCAGCCGCGAAAACACTCGCCGAAGCTGGGACCTGGCCGCCCGGTATGTGGTCCCGGAAATCAACGGACTCTTAGATCAGTACCGCGAGTCGTACCGCTGGGTCAACGAAGCCCGAGACACATGGAACCGCGCCCA
>JAAXHR010000250.1 GCA_012270805.1 Dehalococcoidia bacterium | reverse complement strand
GCGAACGGCACTTTGAGCACCTGGGCCATGATCTGTGCAAGATAGGTCTTTCCACAACCCGGCGGTCCGACCAACATGATGTTGGTCTTTTGCAGGTCGATGCCGTCGTCTTTCTCGCTCTGTTGGCTAGCCAGAACCCGCTTGTAATGGTTGTATACGCCGACGCTGAGAACCTTCTTCGCCTGCTCCTGACCGATTACAAACTGCTGCAGCTGGTCGTAGATTTCGATTGGCTTGGTCGGATAGACGTTCGTCGGTTTGGTTTCGGTTGCCGATTTCGGAGCTTGAGTGGCTTGCCGAATAATGCCCCGGCAACGCTCAACACATTCGTCACAGATGAAGATGCTGTTGGGACCTGCAATCAGCATCCGGATCTCTTGCTGCTGCTTTTTGCAGAACGAGCACCTTTTTTGCACCCGTCCCCTCTGGATAGAGTTTCTATCGCCACTGCCGTTCATTTAGTCGATCCGGTTTTGGTTGGCCGATTGCATGCGTTCGAATGTGGGCGGTCGGTCTATGGACTACGCGGCTCCTGCCTGTAGAATTCTAGCGTCTCGCGGATTTTCTGTGGCATCGTGTACCTGGTCGACCAGTCCGTATTCGACGGCCTGTTCAGCAGTCATCCAAAAATCGCGGTCGCTGTCTCGCGCCACCTGTTCGTATGGTTGACCGGTGTGATCAGCAATGATCTGACGCATCTTGTCTTGAATGCGCAACGTTTCACGGGCGTGGATCTCGATGTCGGCCGCTTGACCTTGTGTGCCGCTCCAAGGTTGGTGCATCATTATCGCTGAGTTTGGCAACGCGTATCGTTTCCCCCTGGTGCCTGCGGTCAACAAAATGGTTCCCATACTGGCGCACAGACCTACCGCGATTGTTGAAACTTCGCACGAGACGAGTTGCATCGTGTCGTATATCGCCATCCCGTCATAAACCGAGCCGCCCGGTGAGTTTATATACATGTTGATGTCGCGCTCCGGGTCGTCGGCGGCAAGGTACAGCAGCTGCGCCACAATCGTGTTCGCAACGGCCGAATTTATAGGTGTTCCGAGAAAGATGATCCGTTCCTTCAAAAGCAACGAATATATGTCGTACGCGCGCTCGCCGCGCGTGCCGGTCTCGATGACCATCGGGATCAAGCTCTGAGGGGTTTCAATCTCTGCCATGCGAATGATTTCTCCGTCTTTGGATGGGTTGAATTTGAGAGTATCTTCGACTGATGTGAACTACTCGTCGTCTTTTTCCGGCTCATCTTTATCTGAAAGGCCACGCGTCATCTCGATTACCTTGTCGATCGTTCGTTGGCGTTGGAGAAAGCGTCTGACCGATTGACGTGTCTGCTCGTTGTCTTCTAACCCCTGATCGTCTGATGCAGCGTTTTCGTTGGCCGTTGCGATTTCAGTCGTGATATCGTCGTCTGGAATCTCGAGGTTTTCGGTTTCCACCAAACTCTCGACAACGAGCGCGTTTTTGATGTCGCGTTCCGCCATTTCGTTGGCGCTAGTGACATCCTCTTCCGTCAAGTCGTCCGCGGTGAACTGCTGACCGGCTCGAGCCGCCATTGATTGACGTTGTTGGATGTAACGCTCCAACACGTGTCGTCCTTCGTGCTGCACCACTATCGGCGAGATCGTGAAATCGCTAGCTTCGATGACGTCGTCGAACAGCTTGTTGCGAATATTGCCCAACATGGTCTGTTCGGCACGCTGCTCAAGCTGATCCCTGATATGTTGCGTGAGTTGCTCAACCGTCTCAACTTCAGGGACACCTGCCGACGTTGCCAACGCGTTATCTAGTTCCGGCAGCACCTCTTCATGCACGTCCTTCAACCCGACCGTCACGTGTGCGGTTTTACCTGCAAATTGAGGCGAATCGGCTTCCTCCGAAACCTCGAACGAGAATTTCTTGTCGTCCCCGGCAGACATGCCTATGATCCCCTTGTGCAGGCCGACGAAGACTTCACCGTAGGTCTCGAGATCCAAGTTGAGCTGAAACTGCCGATCGGTGAAGTCCCAAACCACTCTGTCATCAGCCAACACTTTTAGGTCGATGGTAACCAAATCGTTTTCCTGAGCCGGACGTTCAGCGGGAAGCGAATACGCCTGAGATCTACGTAGCTGCGTCAGCAATGCATCGACCGCCTCGTCAGAAACTTCCTCAGGTTCGTCGTCGTAACGGATCGATTTGTAGTCGCCCAGGACAACGCTCGGCTGCAGGGGAACCGTCGCCACGATCGTAACCGAGGGTTCGGTTTGTTCTACGTTGACCCGCGGGGGCGCAAATGGACTCAGTTCTTGGTCTCTGACCGCATCGCCAACAGCCTCCGGAACGAGTGATTCCATCGCCTCTTCGACGAGATAGTCTTTTCCGACGTAGTTCTGCAGGATTGCGCGCGGAGCCTTGCCTTTACGAAAACCCGGAATGTTTACCCGCTGGGCAACGCGCCTGACGGCGGCGTTCATGTGCTTGCCAAGGCGTTCCTGCTCGATCTCCAGCCGTAGCACTACTTCGCCGTTTTCCGAGCTTTCTCGTGATACGTTCAAACCCAACTCTTTCGTGTCGCAGTGCTTTAGACGCGAACCCGTACTGCAAAAATGCGCGAATCTGGGATTTTGCGCACGATTGCTACGTAGCAACTCCTACGATTCTAACTTATCGCCGATTTTCCAAACCCGCGAAGCGATGCGTTTGACATGTAAGGCCGAACGCGAACCGTCGCTACTCTTCGAGGTCAAGCTTGATGTGAAGCTCGTCAAGCTGCTCTTCGGCGATCAACGATGGTGCGTCAAAGAGCGGATCCCAAGCCGATTGTGTTTTCGGGAACGCGATCACTTCACGTATATTCGACTGGCCGGCAAGCATTGCCGTTATGCGATCGAGTCCCATGCCCATGCCGCCATGTGGAGGTGCGCCGTATCTGAAGGCCTTTAGCAAGTGGCCGAACCGCTCCTCAATCTCGTGGTCGGGGTAACCGATCACGTTGAACACCTTCATCTGCACGTCCGGATCGTGGATTCTGATGCTCCCGCTACCCAGCTCGACGCCGTTGCACGTCAGGTCGAATAGATCAGCGTAGACGCTTCCCGGATCGCTTTCGATCAACGGAATATGTTCCGGCTTCGGCGACGAGAATACGTGATGGGCGGGTGTCCAAGTTTCTGCGTCTTCATCCCAATCGAAAAGCGGAAAATCGAAGACCCACGCAAACTTGAATTCGTCGTCGTCGATCATTTCTAATCGTTCCGCCATCTCCGTGCGCAGTGCCGAAAGAGCATTGTTCGCCACCGTCTTCGTGCCTGCCACGATCAAGATCAAATCGCCCGGTGATGCCTCTACGGCGTGAGCTATCTCTTTGACGATATCTACCGCCATGTAGTTCTTCAGCGGTGAACGGATGTGGTCAGCATCGAGTTCGTCGATGGAAGATGCCGACTTATCGATCGCAATATAGACCAGACCTTGGGCACCGGCAGTCTGAGCGACATCGATAAGCTGATCCGTCTGTCGGCGCGTGTAATCGGCGCATCCTGGCGCTGCGAATGCTCTGATGGTGCTGCCCGACGCTGCGACGGCTTGGAACACTCGCGCATCGGACCGCGCGGCGATTTCGGTGATCGTTGACATTTCAAGCCCGTAACGCGTGTCCGGTTTATCAGACCCGTATCGTTCGACCGCGTCGTCGTATGAGAGCCTGACGAACGGTGTTTCGAGTCGTGCCTCAGGACGGGTCTCGCGAACGATCCTCGTGTACAGCCCTTCCACTAGTGCCATTACATCATCTTGATGCACGAAGCTCATTTCGAGGTCCAGTTGCGTGTGTTCCGGTTGACGGTCTGCGCGCAGGTCTTCGTCGCGGAAACA
>JAAXHR010000378.1 GCA_012270805.1 Dehalococcoidia bacterium | reverse complement strand
GATCTGATCGTCCGGCTCCACGACATAGTGGAAGTAGGGAGAGACCTCGCCATCTTCGAGCAGCTCGATGGTGATGTCTACGCACGACGCGCGCTCAGGCGCGGAAGCTATCGAATACGACCGTTGCGCCTGATATCCGTCAGGAGCGGTTAGACGCACATCGATGTGCTGTCCAGCGACAAAGCGAAATCCGTCCTCAGGCTCAAGCATGAAGGTCTTGACATCCCCGGTCTCCCGCTTGACCGCCCGAACCGTCGCCAAGTGCCAGCCCCTGTTCGCCAAAGCCATCGCTTAGTTGTCGGGATCGGCACCGCCACCTCGGTTGCGGTAGTCGGGCGCGGCCATAAGACATTCTGTAACCACGCTGGAATCGCGAATGCGCGAGAGGATAGATTCCCAGTGGAGTCTGTCTTGTACGCTACGCCACTCGCTGTTATCGGCACCCGGCCAAAGTATGAATTGGCTCGTGATGACCGTGGACATTCGTCGGTCATGTCGGTATCTGACCAGTTGGTACAGTTTTTCGAGCACCCAATCGGTCGCGTTCTGAAGCCCAAATTCGTCAAGGATCAATATCTTGGCGTTTCGCACGGATTCAAACACCTCGTAAAAATCTGTTTCGTCGCGACTGGAGTAAGTTCTGCGTAAACGGTCGAGCAGATCCGATACTGCCCAAAATGTGACTTCGAAACCAGACTTGTGCAACTCGTTCGCGATCGCGACGGCTAAGTGGGTTTTCCCAACGCCTGTGGCCCCATGAAGGTATAGCCACTCCTTTGGCGATTTGAGGTGGGCAAATTCCTTTGCTGCTGCGAACGCTATGTTTATAGATGCCCGATCATTCGCTGTCGCCGAAATAGCACCGTCGGGGTTGAACGACTCAAAAGTCATACTTTCGAGCACATCTTTCGGGAGATTGACGCGTCTTTCCTCTTCTGATGCGCCATCGCCCGTCAGTTTAGCGACGCGTGACAGCCCTGGATCGTCCAACTTTAGGGCGATGCGTTCTGGCATCTCTGCGATCGATTTGGCAAGGACAATGACGGTGGGTTGGCGTCCATTGAAGCGATGTGTGAGAAGTTGATCGATTTTGGAGTCAATCCAGTTCGCGGTCTGCTGCGCACCCAGATCGTCGATCACCAACATCGGTGCATCGAGCAATGAGACGAAAGTCCCGCCTTCGTTGTCCTCTGCATCATCGAGTCGTTCGTTGCGCAATAGATCAGCAATGTCTAAAGCGGAGATGTACTTTGCTGGTGAGCCGTTCTCAATGATTTCGTTGACGATGGCAGCAGCTAGGTGAGTCTTGCCTGATCCAGTGGTTCCTTCAAAAACCAACCAATCCGTTGGCTCTGCGGCGAAGGTTTTGGCAGCTTCCATTGCCGCTCGAAACATGGCTTCGTCGACACGCCCCTTGCGGCCTTCTGGCAACAGAGCATCGAACGTCATTCTTTCGAGCTGACCTAGTTGGGAGTAGGTCTTTAGTTGCGATTGTGAATCTCTTGCGGCAGCTTGACAGCTGCATGGCACGACTACCAAATTGTCGCCGGCCCCGTCGCCAGATGCCAAGACCCACAGCGAATCATTGCACCGGTCGCATTCCGATGCAATTTCGGTGCGTGACGAACTGGTGCTTCCGTTAACCTGTGCGATCCCGTTCCCGTTGCGCGTCCAAGTATCGGCGGAGTTCAGCCTGCGAAATTCGCTCTCGTTTGGATCCTCCTCCGGCTGTTCCATCTGTTCGCTCATGGGGAATTCCATCTCTTGCCCAGCGCCTCAAGACGCCGGCGACGAAAGACCAACTGCGGCTCTCGTTCTCAACGGCGATTCTAACGGCGTGAGTTATGTCCTCATCGGTGAAATCTTCCAAAGCCGCCAAGATGCTCTGCCGAATCATCGGCGACAGGATGCCTATGTTCTCTTCATACGCTCTAAATGCGTCAGCGGGCCCAGTACTGGCGGCTGGGGTTTCCCAACTATCATCATCTTTGTTCAAATTATCTGTCATCCGCGACGTATTGAGTGAGGCACGGCGCGCCGCCTCGGTGTTGAACATTAAACAAACGTTGTTATTTATTGAAACTTCGACAAAAACGCCACGGTCCGTCGCCGACTTCAAGATCCGGTCAAAATCGGATTGATCTGGAAGGGCCACGGAGAGCACCCGGTCGCGCCGCAACTCGTCGCGTGTTATGTAGCGCGGATACCCGCGTTGGTGCTCAAGGAGCCAGATGGCTCGAAGTATCAACTTTATTTCGTCGGCATCGCCGATGCTGGACAAGACGCGTCCAAGAACCGCGTTCGGTACACGCGTAGTCGCGAAGTCGTCCGGCAGGGGGAAGCCTTTGATGAGCTGAGGCGGCACGGTACGCCTCTCAGTCCATGCCCGGTTCGCTGATCGATGAGAAGCGGCCCAAGTCGTCGCGCACCGACATCTCGATGTTGGCTGTGGGACCGTGACGATGTTTGGCGATCATGATCTGAGTCAGACCACGGGGGTAGACCTGCGTCGGGTTGCGCCGATTCCACTCTTCTTCCGACAGGTTCTTGTCGTCGCGGTGGATGAACATGACGACATCGGCATCTTGTTCGATGGATCCCGACTCTCGCAGGTCGGCAAGGCGAGGCTCGTGCGACTTGCGTTGCTCGACGGCTCGGTTCAACTGTGAACAGGCGAGTACCGGGATATTGAGGTCGCGCGCTATCGCCTTCAGGTAGCGGGAAATCTCGCTCACCTCTTGCACGCGGTTGGCTTCGCGGCCAGACGACGAACCGCTGATCAGCTGCATGTAGTCCACGATTAGAAAGTCGAGCCCGGCTTGCAGCTTTAACCGCCGGGCCTTCGCACTCAAGGTGCTCGCAGTCTGGAGCGCTGCATCGTCCACGTAGATGCGCATGTCGCTGAGATAGCCGTAGGCGTCGCTCAATCGGTCGCGCTCGGCCGGCGTCAGATGGTCGTTGCGAACGTTTTGGATGTTGATGCGGGCATGTGCCGCAGCCAGACGGTGCGCAACTTGATCGATACCCATCTCCAAGCTGAAGATGCCAACAGTCTTACCGTTTTTCGCGGCGTTGAGCCCGACGTTGAGCGCGAGAGTGGATTTGCCGAAACCGGGTCGAGCGGCCAACACGATCATGTCGGAGCGATGGAAGCCTCCGAGAACGCGGTCCAACGATTCGAAGCCAGTAGCGATTGGCTGATTAGATTCGTCGGTGTCATCGATCCTCGGCGGGTCGAAGAATTCGGTGATGGAACGAGCATCTCTGATCGGCAGGAAATCAGCAGATTCGTAGGTCTGACCGATTTTGAAGATGATCTCTTCTGCAGCCTTGACGGCGGAATCGACATCGCGAGTGTTCGAGTAGTCGGAGCCGATTTCGTTTATCTGGATGCCGGCCTGACCGAGTTGCCGGATGACGTAGGCGTTGTGGACCAGACGAGCGTAATCGACGATGTGGACGGCGTGCGGGGTCGCGGCAACCGCAGCGCTGAGATAGGCATCACCGCCGACGTCTTCGAGGATATCTTTGGCGATCAACCGGTCTCGAACGGTCTCTTGGTCGATGCCGACCGACTCCATGAAGAGTTCGCGGCACGCCGTGTAGATCTCGGCGTTCTGTTCGCTGTAGAAGTGTTCGGGTCTGAGGAATGGTTCGATCCGTAGAATCGCGTCGCCGTCGATCAAGAGCGATCCGATGATCGAGACTTCGGCGTCGAGATTTGACGGGAGACTACCGTCTGATGGGAGGGCGGTCGGTTCTTGCATTCGGATCGGTAGGGAGTAGGAATCTTTTGAAAATTCTCGGCGTGTTGAACGGGGATGTATCGAATCCTATCCCGAAGATGGCCGAATTGTGCGCGCCAATCAACTGCGAAACGGACACTTTCGCGGAGTGTCCGAGAGGAGCGATTTGGTCAGCTGACAGTGAACCAGGAAACTGCTTCTAGACTGTCGGCGTCGGTATCGCCGTCAGTTCTGCCTGGGCCCCAAAGGATGACGGTCCCTTCGGTCTTCATTTCGTTGAGACGGTCGCGCACGGCTTGGCGGAGCTTGCCTTCGCCTTTGCCGTGGATGACCCTGAATTGCGCAATGTTACGGGCTAAAATGCGCCCGGCTATCAGTGCCAATGAATCGACCGCTTGCGGCTCTTCCCACCCGTGCATGTCGATCTCGCCGCTGGCCAAGATCTCATCCGTGATGGCGTACGGGTCGGTGGCGGATTCCTCGTCATCCGTCTCGACGACATCCTCGGATACGACGTTAAGCGTGATGGTCGCGTCAATCTCCTCCATGAAGCGCACGGGGAGGCGGTAAGCGCCGACGATCCTGATCTGCTCCTGCATTCGTACGCGCTTGCGTTCGATAGTTCGTCCCGTGAGTTCGGACAGACGGGCGGCGATCATGGTGTTGGTGACGGAGCCGTAGAGCCGACCAGTAGGTCCGGTTCTCACCGTCAACTCGACCGGGTTTTCGGCAAGTTCGGCGGCGATGTCACGCCACTCGTTCAACTCGCGCAACCGGCGTTCTTCAGCCTCGGCCCGGAGTTTTTCCGCACGTCGTAGCTGGTGCTCAGTGGCGAGCACGGCAATGCCGCGCGGGATCAGATAGTTGCGGGCGAATCCGTTCTTGACATCGCGGATGTCGCCGGCTCGCGCGGTCGGGAGCTCATCTTCGAGGAACAGGACTTTCATGGTTACGGTATCTCGGTTGGATGCGGTGTGACCGCAGTTTCCGGCTTTATGCACTTGTGTTACTTGTTTCCCTACGATTCTACAACCCGAGAATCCACGGTCGCTTGACGTTCCAACATGCGAAGATGAACTGCACGCGGTAATATACCCGCATAGCCGATTTACGCTCAATGCCTAAGGCAAGCTCGAAGATAGAAACAGGGAGCAAGCGAGTTGGATTTCGAACAGATCGACAAAGCGGCAGTAACTGATCCCGCGCAGCAACCAAACCTCGAAGACTACATCGCGACACGCGCCGACTTCGATTGGTGGCGAGACGCGTTCGAGAAGATGGACTGGCTGCCGAGTGGCGGTCTGAACAATGCATACGAAGCCGTCGACCGACACGTCGCACATGGTCACGGCGACAAACTCGCCATGATCTGGATCGGAAAGAACGGCGAGGAGGAGCGTTACACATACGCCGAATTCAAACGCGAATCAGACCGTTTCGGTGCAGTGATGAACAACTTGGGCATCGAA
>JAAXHR010000229.1 GCA_012270805.1 Dehalococcoidia bacterium | reverse complement strand
GGATCGGTGGTATCCCATCGGATCTGGAGGACTTCCGATTCGGGATCAGGGTCTCGGCGAACGAGATGGACCACCTCGTCGCCACGTTCCAGCAAGCGTGCGGTTAGTGACTTACCGATAAAACCGCTGGCTCCGGATATAAGAACCCTCATACTTCAATCATAAAGCCGCGCCACCATCGACCGTGATCATCGAACCGGTGACACCGCTGGCTTCGTCGGAGGCTGCGAACAGGAAGGCGTTCGCCAAGTCTTCGGGCATCATCAGCCGTCCCATCGGGGTGCCCGAGAGCCTTTGGTTGTAGTTCTTCGGGTTGTTGATGCTTGTCGAATCGTCGTTCGGACTGTGCGGGTTGTTGCCACGGATGAAAGGGGTGTCGACGTGTCCAGGCGAGATGATTACTGAGCGGATGTTTTCCTTCGCATAGCTGGCCGCCGCCGCACGGTTCAGTCCGACCATGCCCATCTTCTGCGCCGCATAGCCTGGTGATCCGCCACCGGGCCGGATAGATGCCAGCGAGCCCATGTTCAGGATTGCGCCTCCCCCTGCGCGTCGCATCGAAGGCACCACGGCCTTGATGCCTAGAAACGCGCCTGTGAGACCAGTATCCATAATGACGTTCCACATCTCAAGAGTCTGGTCGTCAAAGCTGACCCGGAAGTTGGCACCTGCGTTGTTGCACAAGATGCTGACGGGGCCGAACTCCTCTTCAGTTGCCTTGACGCAGTCCGCCCAAGCAGCCTCGTCTCGCACATCCAACTCATACGCGATCGCTCTGCCACCGCCATGGACGATGTCGTTGCGGACCGCTTGACCAGCCTCCAAGTTGAAGTCGGCGACGCAGACTGCGGCGCCGTGCTCCGCGAACAACCTTGACTGCGCACCTCCCATCGCTCCGCCGCCGCCCGTCACGATGGCGACCTTGCCTGCTAATCGTTCTCCGAAGTTGGCTATTGACATTGAGCGCGCCCTCACAGATTATGTGTGCCGCCTGAAATGTTACACGCAAACCTAGGCGAGTTCGTCGTCAGGAACTGGGCGGCGTAATCAATCCCAGCAATGCTCCATACGGGTCGAAAATCCAAGCGATCCGCCCTATTGCCGGCACATCCCAAGGCGGATCCGGCACCTCAGCGCCGTGCTGAACCGCTCGCTCAACCGCCGCATCAACATCATCGACGTTGAAATACACGATCCATGTCGGACCGCCGAGACGTGTAATCAACTCTTCGGATAAACCGCTGAGTGCGCTGATCCCCATCACCGGCCCATCAGCCGTCCTCACGATCGAATTGACTGAACCATCCGGCATCTCCATCGGATCAGTCTCCACGCCCAGTAACGTACGGTAAAACGCCGCTGCAGTTTCCGGATTCGGCGTCATCAACTCGCACCACTGCATCGAACCATGCTCATGCTTGATCGTGGGGCCCGACTGAAAGGCTTGCCAGATGTTCACTCTCCCACCTGTCGGATCCGCTATCACCGCGCCAATCCCGTACTCCCCTACATTTGCCGCAGCTTCAACGACGGAACCGCCGAAATCCGCAACTCGTCTCGTGACATCCTCCATGTCGTCGACCAGCAGTTGGACGCTCCACTGCGGCTTCGCACCAGACGCGGTCTCTTCGTCGTCTAGTGAAGCAATCCCGGCTGGATACCCGGACGAGTTTTTCGCCCATGCATAACGCCGTCCTCCGACATCCTCCGGTGGAGCCTCCTCGTAGTCCCAACCGAATAGATTCGCGTAAAACGACATCGATGCTGCGATATCAGGTGAACTTAAGTCGACCCAAAACGGCGCTCCCTGACTGAGATTGGTGTATTGAGGCATGACTAGATCGATTATCCCTTGTTTAGTGCGGCTCGACGACGCAGAAGTCGGCACCTTGCGGATCTCGCAGCACGATGATGCGCCCGACCGCGTTAACTTCAGGGGTCTCGGCCATCGCCCGGCCACCGTTTGCTTCCACGTAGCCCACTGCTCGATCGAGATCGGTCACCTGAAAATAGACGAACCACATCGACGGCACGCCATCCGCGATCATCTCGTCAGGCCACTGAAACATGCCGGCCACGGGGATGTCGTCCACGACCCACATCGTGTATTCGTTCAGATTGCCTTGCGGGGCGGTTACAGTATCAACTCCGAGCACATCTTCGTAGAAGCACCTTGATCGTTCGAGATCGGTGCTCACGTGTTCGG
>JAAXHR010000400.1 GCA_012270805.1 Dehalococcoidia bacterium | reverse complement strand
TCCTCAGGCACAGAAAAATGGTCATACAACGCGCATAGCGATGTCACGAGCGGCGGCGTACTGAGCGAAGACGGTGCGGTTCTGTACGTCGGCACCGACAACAACGGGCTCTTCGCTCTCGAAACGGATGATGGAGCCAAACGCTGGAGCTACGAGCATGATCGGATCGGGAGATTCGAAGCTAAGCCCACTCTGTATCAAAACAAGATAATCGCCGCCGCAGACAACCGTGTCTACGCCTTCGAAGCAGATAGCACCAGCGACGACGAAGGCGAACTCCTATGGGCACAACCAAAACTCAGCCAAGAAGAGAGTGACTACGGAAGGTTCCGAGAATCTGGCACAGCGTATCGCGATGCGTTCTACATAGGAAGTGACGACGGTACGTTATACGGTTTCCATACTGATACAGGAGGTCGAGACGGCCGTGCCCGTTTGCGTAGTACGCAGATGCCTTATTGTCAAGAGGATGAAGACTGTCTAAGCGCCGATAACGAAAATGACTTTGAACCCTTGAGAACCGCCGTCGTTCGAAACGGTGCAGACATCTATTTTGGCAACGACGCAGGAGAGTTGATCCAGTACACCAGAAACACAGTCAGTTGGGCTTTTAGGACCGATGCCCAACGCAACGTTCGAGGGGACATTGCAGCTACGGATGAAATCGTTGTTTTCTCTGATCGTTCCGGAGCAATCTATGGTGTCAACCCGGATCCAGAAGAAGCTACAAAGAAAAGAACCACCGACAAATACGAGACCCCCGAGCGAATTTGGGTGGAGTTCACCGATGAAAATAGATGGATTGTCGGTGGACCAGTGATCAGCGGCGACTATGTCTACGTGATCGACAGCCACGGTGTCCTCTATATGATTGACTTGGAGCGGGGTAAAACCATCCACAAGTTGGACCTCTGGTCAGGCGATAATCCGTGTGTATCTTGCCGTTCGACCCCCGCCATCGAAGGCGACATGCTCTTTGTCGGCACTAAGGACGGCACTATCGTCGGAGTTCAATTGCCGGTATATACCGACTGAGCTATCGGCTTGGCGTACAAACCGACGGGGCGAAACCCAGTGTTAAACTCCGCAACGGAACCATCGGTCTTGGCATTCGGCTAGCTGATTACCAAACCGCTAAATCAATCGAACGGTGAAATGCCCCATGAAATCATTCGCACAAGTTCTAGACCTGAAAGACGATCCGGCGATCATCGCCGAATACGAGGAGTACCACCGCAATGTCTGGCCCGAGGTGCTGGAGGCGCTGAAGGGCATCGGCATTGAGCGCATGGAGATATTCCGCATCGGAAACCATCTCTTCATGTACTGCACCGCCCCAGACGATTTCGATCCGAAACGCGATTTCCAAAGCTACACCTCGACCAAACGGGC
>JAAXHR010000056.1 GCA_012270805.1 Dehalococcoidia bacterium | reverse complement strand
CTACGCATTTCAACTGCGCGCTCTACTATTCGCGGCACTGCACGAACTACGTTGTCGACAATCGTTATAGACGCGTCGCGCGAGGTTCGAGAAAGAGGATTCAAGTCAATCGTGATGACCGATTTGCCGGATGCTCGCAGCGCAACGCATCGATCGCCGTCCTCCAGCGGAACGAAGACTACGTCGGCAACTGCGATGCCTTCGGGATTGACGTATCTACGGTCGCTGCTCAACGTCGATATGACCGCGTCTTGGGTGGGTCTCAGGATGCCGGTGCCGCCGAACTTTTCTAAGTGCTGTTCAATCGCCGAGACTCTTTCTTCGCTGTGATGAAAAAGATTGATCTCTAAGCGTGCGCCTGTAACTTCGGAAAGTCTCACCAGATCGGCCGGTGCCAATGCTGCGGCGTTGCCGTTTACCGAGATGATCGGTCGTTCTGCCAACAGCAACATCGCAACTGCTGCTCGGATCGCGGTCTCGGCAAATTCGCGCGTGCGCTCTGCGATGAGATAGTCAAACGCTTCGCCTCGACCATGCGCTATCAATCCGTGCTGTGAGGTGATGCCTGATCGTACGCCCTCAACCAACCACTCTCGTATTAGAAGAGAATCTCGACGCGGGTGTGAAGCTAATGCTGATTCCGCTTCGTTTCCTTTGTCCTCAGGTTGAGAAGCAGGTTGAGGACGCTGGGACACGGTCAGATTTCTTTCGTGAAGACCCTGAACTGGGCGCTTGAGAAACCATTGCGCTCTAGGAACGAAGCGTCACGTTCGTCCTCGTCAAGCAGCACGGAAAACATGCTTGTCACTCCATCGGATTTGGCTTTTTCCGTGAGTGACGCTACCAATTTCGAGCCGACACCCTGCCGACGATATTCGGGATGGACGGCCATCGCGACGATGCGCACACCCGGCGGCAGGCCGTACGAGGATGACTGTCGCTCTGACATCAGAAAAGCGATGATATCGCCACCACGCTCCTGATCGACTGCCACGAAGCATCCCCAAGGGACATATTCCAACGAATCTAGAGCCACGATTTGCAAGACGCGTCCGACGTATTGGTCCCAGGTCAAGGAACGATCAGGGCCGCGGATCTCTTGATCCAACGCCAACACGCTGCCGGCGTCCCCCTGTTGCAATTCGCGGATCTCGATCAATGCGACTGCCTCCCACTAGTCAATTAACCACATTCTGAGGCGTTCCGTTCAAGAACGCCAGCGAATTTTCAACTACGCCTTGGTTCAGCAAATCTAAGCCCTCGGGGGTCATATCCGCGATGTGCGGCGTGAGCACGACTTGCTCGCACCGGGTGATCGGGCTGCCCTCAGGCAAGGGTTCGTCTTCAAAGACGTCGAGAGCGGCTCCGGAAAGATGACCGGCATTGAGGGCTTCAACCAGTGCTGCTTCGTCAACAATTGGCCCGCGTGCGACGTTGACCAGGATCGCGGTGGATTTCATGAGTGCGATTTCTCGTGCCCCGATCAACTTTTCAGAATCGGGTGTCAGCTTCGTGTGGATAGTGATCACGTCCGATGAGGCAAGCAACTCGTCGAGATCGACGAATCGCACGCCGAGGGCTTCGGCTCGCTCATCCGACGGGTTGAAGGTGTATGCAATGACGTTCATTCCAAACGCGTTGCAGAGCCTTGCCATCTCAGCACCGATGTTGCCGGTTCCGACAATGCCAATGGTCTTGTCGCCGAGGAAAACGCCGTCCTCTTTCACCCACTCACCCTTGCGAGTCATCTCCGTATACCAAGCGGCCCGTTTCGCGGCTGCGAACATCAAGCCAAACGCGTGTTCGGCTACGACAGGCGCGGTCTTTCCGGGGATGTTGGAGACCGTGATCCCACGGTCTCGCGCGGCATCAAGATCGATCGAATCTGTGCCGATGCCACAAACCGAGATGAATCGCAGATCGGGGAGCAGATTAAAGGCATCCTCTCGCCATTCCAAGTAGCTGCGAGAGTTGATGATGACGGTAGCTCCACATGCGCGTTCGATCTGTTCGTCGAAGCTGTCAGCGCGCGTCGGGAATATCTTGAGATCCGCCACCGCTTCGAGTTCTGCCATGCGCGGCGAGCCTATACACTGCGCCGGATCGTCGGATGGAA
>JAAXHR010000341.1 GCA_012270805.1 Dehalococcoidia bacterium | reverse complement strand
ACGTCGCCGCAGATGTAGAGCGTCTTGCGGTCCGCATCGCCGAAGGTGCAGTTGGCGGTGCGCTGCTCGGGTACGAGGATCTTGCCGATCAACTCACCCTCAGGCGTATAGCAGTGGATGCCGTCGTGCGCGCTCGTCCAGATATTTCCTTGCACGTCGCAACGGAAGCCATCGGCGATGCCAGGCCTGACGACTGCGAAGATGCGGAAGTTGCTGAGCGATTTGCCGTCGGGGTTGACGTCGAATGCGGCTACATTCCGCGGTTCGCCACTGTCCGCCACGTACAAGACCGATTCGTCGGGCGAGAACGCCAACCCGTTCGGACGATCGAGTTCGTTTACGACGATGCTGATCTCACCAGATTCGGGTTCGAGGCGATAAACGTAGTTGCCGTCTAGTTCCGACTCGCGGGCGTTGCCTTCGCGGCCGCTCAATATGCCGTAGGGCGGGTCAGTGAACCAGATGGAGCCGTCGGATTTGACGACAAGATCGTTGGGCGAGTTCAGCTTCTTGCCCTCGAAGCTATCGACGAGGATGTGGTGAGTACCGTCGTGCTCCAATCTGCTGATGGCGTGACGGAGGTGTTCGCAGGTGACTAGTCGGCCTTCGTTGTCGACAGTGTTGCCATTGCTGAAGTGGCTCGGCTCACGGAAGACGGTTGTAGTGCCGCTGGTCGGGTCGAACTTCAGCATCCGATTGTTCGGAACGTCGGAGAAGACTACGAAGCCGTCTGATCCGTCGCGACCTGGCACGTATGCAGGACCTTCCGCCCACTCGGTGCCGGTGTAGTGCTTCCGCAACTCGACATCATCGCCGCCGATTAAATCGCGGAAGCTGGGATGGATGACTACTGCCCCGGAACGCAGTTCTTCTTCGGGCCGGAATTGGTTGCGATTCTGCCAAGTTTTATTCGGTGCGAGAGACATGTGAGTTCATCTATTCTTCTTCGTTGTGATGTCGATCCCCATTACCTTAATCCACCGTCATTAGGTCCTCGTCAGTACCTTCAAGAGCTCCAGCAACGGTACGTCCTCCAAAGATTCCAACCGCATATCGGCGTCTTGAAACGACAAATTCTTGGTCATGGGCCCAGGAACTGCGATGCAGTAAAGTCCAGCGCTTTTCGCGGCCTTGACCCCAGGAAGCGAGTCTTCGAGTGCGATCGCTTGATCCACCGTGACACCGAGTTTAGAGACCGCGGCGAGATACGCTGCCGGATCGGGTTTGGCGCGTCCGACGTCGTCGCGACAAACGATGGTCTCGAAGCGATCAGCGAGCCCGATCTGTTCAAGCCTTGAAATAACCCATGATCGTCTAGAACCTGATGCAATACCGACACGAATGCCGAGTTGCTGTGCAGCGCAGAGATAATCTTCGACTCCGGGCATAGGAGCGGAGTTTTTGAGCATTTCAATGTGGAGTGCCCGCTGACGTTCGTATAACTCAGCATGATCGACTGGCTTGCCGGTCAATTCAGCGATGCGTTGGTAGATGTTGAAGTATTGGGTGATATCGCCAATGATCGGCAACCACGCAGATAGAGACAGTTCGGCACCGTAGGCGCGATATATCGCTCGCCAAGCCTCGAAATCGGTCGTTTCGGTATCTAGGATCACGCCGTCGAAATCGAAAACGATCGCTTTGATCTGCTTCATCGTTTCATCCTCGCCCTAAACCTCTCCCATCGAGGGAGAGGAGAATTCGCTCGTGCCCCCTTTGTCCTTCGTATCGGGCTACGGAGCAGGCTTCGGAGATTCCCCCGCGAGCGGGGGAACCCCTGCCATACGTTCGTCGCCCGCCATTTCGAGTGTAGCTGGAATCTCCTGTCAGATGCTTCGGCTGTCCTCGGCATGACGGAGGTGCTGCGCTCAGCATGACAGGCGCCCTTCCCCCGGGCATACCCCGCTCGCTTCCGCTCGCGCCCCTTTCGCCCAGCGAAAGGGGCTGCGGGCTTTACAGCCGCTGGTCACCCCTGCTCGAGGGGGAGATGCCGATAGGCAGAGGGGGACTGTCTGAACCGGAATTTGAAGGATTGTAAGGATTTCGAGGCGTGTGTTCGATCGGCGGTTCGCGCTGGCAGAAGGCCCCCTTTGTCCTTCGGACATTTCCTCCGCGAGCGGGGGAAACCTGGCACCTGCTGGACATTTCCCCGCTCATCGGGGAAACCCTATACTCCCTGCGAGTTGAGGTCGATGGACCAGAGTGAGGAGGTTGCGCCGATGAA
>JAAXHR010000073.1 GCA_012270805.1 Dehalococcoidia bacterium | reverse complement strand
GGCGGCACAGTCGGAGACATGGAGGCGGAAGCGTTTATCGAAGCGGTGCGGTGGATGCGGGATATGGAAGGCCAACAGAACTCGTTTTCGATCCATCTGACGTTCGTACCGTTGTTGAAACCGACCAACGAGCTCAAGACGAAGCCGACACAGCACAGTGTCAGGGCGTTGCGCGCCCTTGGGATACAACCCGACGCGATTCTGTGCAGGTTGAACGATCCGACCGATTCGGATGAAGAAACGTCTAGCCTGAAAGACAAGATCAGTTTGCATTGTGGTGTTCCCCGCGATGCGATCATCTATTTGCCGACGCTAGGAAACGTGTATGCGGTTCCTGATTGGTTGGAACGGCAGGGGTTGGCAGAGGTGATCATGGATCGCTTGGGATTTGAGCGGAGAAAACCTACCGTGCCAAAAGTGTGGAGGGCGTTGACCGATGAAACGAACGTCGTCAACAACGGTGCGGATCATTCTGACAACGATGTGGAACGAGTCTCGATATCTATCGTGGGAAAATACACGAGCCTTCACGATTCATATCTCTCGGTAGTCGAAGCGTTGCGTCATGCGGAGTTGAATCAGGGAGTTCGCATCGACATCGGATGGACACCCTCCGAGATGATTGAGCAACACGGATCTGAAAGATATCTAGCGAAGGCGCAAGGAATCGTGGTTCCGGGAGGTTTCGACAAGCGCGGAACCGAAGGAATGATCCGCGCCGCTCAGTACGCTCGCGAGCGTGGGATACCGTATCTGGGCCTGTGTCTGGGATTGCAGATGATGATCATCGAGTTTGCTCGGCATGTCGCAGGAATCGAAGACGCGGATTCGACCGAGTTCGATCCCGCGGCGGCGGAACCGGTGATTGCTCTGATGGAGGAGCAAAAGGGGGTTAAGGAGATTGGTGGAACGATGCGGCTCGGAGCATATACCTGTGTACTAGCGCGCGGTACGCGCGCGCACGAGGCGTACGCGATGTCCAACGTAGGAGAAAAGTTGGATGACGGCGACCTCCGTATCAATGAACGTCATCGTCATCGTTACGAGTACAACAATGCGTATCGCGCGCGATTGGAGAGGATGGGTCTCATAAGCAGCGGGCTGAATCCTGAGCT
Organism: Dehalococcoidia bacterium; assembly: GCA_012270805.1. Taxonomy (GTDB): domain Bacteria; phylum Chloroflexota; class Dehalococcoidia; order Lucifugimonadales; family Lucifugimonadaceae; genus Bin127. Next base: position 1,279 of record JAAXHR010000073.1, on the reverse strand, counting down.
GTCGCTGGTCGAGATCGCCGAAATCGTCGACCACCCATTCATGCTTGGTAGTCAGTTCCATCCCGAGTTTCGCTCGCGTCCGGAACAGCCGCATCCTCTGTTCGATCTGTTTGTGAGGTACGCGCGGCAATATCGCCCGGAGGGTACACAGCAGCCGTTGTTTGTGAGAGCGGGGGCGTCGATTTGAGCTTGGATGGCGGAGTGTTCCGAATAATTGGCGCAACGCAATGTTGCGAAATCCCGCCAACTATCAACGTAACGTGCGAACGAATTTGACTCGATGTCGCAGATTTATATAAACTGTGTGCGCAGATACGCGGGTAGCCGTGCACGGTGGCGTTGAGATTAGATTTGTAGACGTGGACGTTCGGCGGGCATGCTACCGCTTCACTCGGAGATAGATCGCAGAGTAGCGATACCTCACCTCGGTAATTCACCAAGCCTTAACGCAAAGGTGCTTCATGACACGTACGCCTATAGACGCGTCGATTGCGGTTGAACAGAATGGTCAGCGCCGACAGGTCGCAATTGGTTCTAGGCAACCACACCAACAACCGGAGCGTTTGAGCCCAGATGCTCTCGGAAATCTGGGCGGGATGACAAATGCTGAATTGCTAGCCCAAGCCCGGAGTATCGGGCTGACGGACATTCCGGAACGGCGCACAGAGTTGGCGTTGCAGGTGCTGCTCCACAAGTCGCAGACGACTGGCATCGCAATCGGAGCTGGCATTCTGGATGTCCATGACAAGGGCTACGGGTTTTTGCGCCCACCCGGCGGCAGTGGCGGTGACGATGACATTTATGTGCCGAACGGTTTGATTCGAAAGAGCGGACTACGTCAGGGAGACTTCGTGGCGGGTCCGGTGCGCTCTCAAGGAGAACGGACTCGCAATCGAGGCAACAACCCCTTGCTGTGGCCGGAGCTGGTTAATGGCCGCGATGTCGCGTTCTCGCAACGCAGGCCGCGGTTCGAGCAGTTGACATCCGTCTATCCGGATAGTCAGTTGACCCTGGAAACAGCGCCGAAGCGGATGAACACCCGGATCATCGACATCATCGCGCCGGTCGGCAAGGGACAGCGCGCTCTGATAGTCGCGCCACCCAAAGCGGGAAAGACGGTGATCCTCAAGGACATCGCGCACGCTGTTGCGGAAAACTACCCGGCGATCCATATTGTCGTGGCACTGATCGGTGAGCGTCCTGAAGAAGTCACGGACATGCGCCGTTCGATAAAAGGCGAGGTCTACTCTTCAACTTTCGACGAGCAGGTTGAGCATCA
>JAAXHR010000053.1 GCA_012270805.1 Dehalococcoidia bacterium | reverse complement strand
GCGCCACACCCGTCCGAACAAGGAGCACGGGCTACTGCTGCACCAGCTCGGCAGGACCCTGCCGCAACAGCCCACACCGCGGATCTGCGCCTGACGGCCCTCGATTCGCCCCCTCCATTTGGCGCCCTGTAGTGCCGACCTTTGGAGGTCCGATTGTGGAAAATCAATGGGTTAGCATCTTCGCGACCCCCGAGTTGCGGAAGTCGGGCTAACTTTTGATACCGAGCTCGACACCCTCGCGGATAATGACGATATTTCCGCACAGGTTCAGGTCAACTTGGCCGACGCAAGTGCTAGCACGCCACTCGTAAACGACGCGGCTGGGGTTGTCGCGGGCGACATGGAGGTTCGCATTGATGACGACGGAGCGTTCGGGAACCCTGCTGTCAGCGTCACGATTTTCGATGCGGATAACGACTGCGACGCTGCCGCCAGTTTGCGCGACCGGGCCGGTAACTGCGCCGCGGTCACGTTCAATTTCGCGGTAAGCCAGTTCGCCGAGCCGCAATTCCGCTTGAACACCACGGCCGACGTCTTCCTTGATGGTGGTACCTGCGTGGCTGGTGATCAGGATATTTTGAATCTTCATTCCGATGGCGGCCAGGCATGTACTGCGGGTGAAACCCTCACCTTTACGGCCCATTTCGAGGAGGCTTTCGGTGGGGCAGCTGCTGATGGTCTCGATGACGCTCTCGACTTTGCCCTTGCAGTGAATGGCACGGCATTCGAAGGGAATTTCACTGGTGCGGCCCTCCCGGCTTGTGTTGGGATGGACACCTGCACATTCAGTCTCTCGCCGGCTGCGGGCGACGTCGTCCGGGTAAACCAGACAACCGGATTTGTCGAGCTCGGCATCGGCGGTGCTGACCCCTTGCCGCTGACCTTTGGTCTGACACCCGATGACCCGGATGATCAGCCATCAACGGCCGAGGGTGTTGCGCTGGCGACGGCTACGGCGGTGGAGAATACGTTCACTGACCTGACCCACAGCGACATCGCAGACAATTCGGACACTATTGCGGTCACCGCTGACCAACTTACTCAGGCAAATGGCGTGTTGGACGGCTTCGATCTTCAGCTCCGGCACCTGATTGACACCGATCTCGGGGCCAATCCGGGCGCAACGGTAGTGGACGCGATCGAAGTAGATGGTAACGGTGACAGAGTGGTGATTCCATCGAGCGCCGTTATTGTCGACGGCAGCGATGGTGCCGATAACGATGATCCGACCGACAATATGATCGGCAACACGTTACGCGTTTTGGTTGACGATGAAGCGACTCTGGTCGCAATTCAAGATGATGCGACAGATTTGGATACCGATCGTCAATTCGGTGTCGGTGCGCCGGAAATTCCGTACAACGCATCGGTCCCGATGGATACGACGATTGTTTTCCAAAATATCTTCGATCAGACGACGGGTGAGCAACTGCCCATCCCGACTATCGATATGAACGTGGACATCCTCGACAACGCGCCGGCTATCTTGCTTACGTGCACGATCTTCAATAGCGAGACCGGGGCAACTGGTGGAGCCAATATCGATTTCGGGTTCTCCGAAAATCTTCAGGCGAGCAGTGGTGATCCGATCGATAACAATGGCTTCTTCATTGATGATGCGCCTACCGACGTGATTGCCCTTCAAGGTGGCGCCGCTCTTCCCTTGACAACCACCATTTCTGATGACGTTGTCACGATCGCAGGCCTACCGGACATTCAAGTAAACGTTCCAGCGCCGGTTGCGACCGTGGACCAGTCCGACACACGGGCTGGCTTCAGTGTTGTTGAAGATATCACCGGCATGAACGCGGACGCGATCTCTGTCGGCGACGGTGTGGATTGCGAGGATGGTGGAACCAACTTCCTGCAACCGCGGATCGTCAAGGCCTTCGCCTTCCAGAATGCCGAAGGCGTTTTTGACAACATCCTGGTGCAATATGACAAGGTGGTTGTGGCGGCCATACCTGACGGTCCCGGTAACGGACTCGACGGCCTGTTCACCTTCACTGAACCCGTTGCCAACACGACTCTTGCTATTGATGGTGAGGATATCACTTGCACGGGTAATCAATGCACCCTTGGAATTCCAGGTGGTGGCCTCAACGACCTGGTGAACTTTATCGCCGGCGGTGCCAACCCAGTAAGTGGATTGGTTGGCTACGAGGGTGGCCAGGATGATAGCGATGGTGACGACACACCTGATACGGGTGGCGAAAATGCGCTGCAAACGACCGAGGCTGATGGCACAATCCTGTTTGCCGCGAATCAAAATGACTTCGATCCAGGCTGCAACGACGATGATTGTGCCGTGGAAATCAACGGTCTCGGAGCAACCACGCGTATCTTCACCCAACAGTTCACCGGCACACTCTCGGGTGTCAGCGATGGTGACATGGTTGTCGCCACTGTCGTTGCCGAATCACCGGTACCGACGGGTGGACCCAACAGTGTGTGCACCACCCGGGTGAATAACCTGAACGTCACGACCCAACTTCAGCTCGGCAATCCTCCCGGTGAGGATGATAACGATCCTTCGGATCCTGCCGAACTCTCGTTCGAGTCGAACAATGTTGGGAATCAGCAGGGTATCCGTGCTGCTATGCTCCGGGCGATCCGAGCGGGCGAACAACGGATCGATGTGTCCTTATTGCAGGTATTCTCGTCGAGCGGCGGCCTGAGCCTCCACCTGGTCGAGAAGAACGCCAAGGATCCGTTAGAGGATCTTAGTGGCGGCAACGAGGATTCAATCCGCTTCCCGGTAGAACTCGATCTGCGTACCGGGAATGTAACCGGGTCCGGCGTGTCGGGTTGCCGTGTCGAAATTGCCACCAGCCTGATCAATGTGAGTGATGGCTTGGCAATGACGGTTCTTGATGCCAATGACGATGGAGAGGCCAGCTTTAACCTCCTCCTGGGCGTCACCGAGAATCTTACCCGGCGGGCGGCCGGCGGCAATGAAACCTTTACGGGTTGCATCGTTGCGTCCTACCAGCCGGTCATGGTTACCGGGGACAACGGTCCGAACAGCTTCATTCAGCTGACCAGCTGCGATCCCGCCGTGGGTACGCCGGATGTTGAAGGGAACTTCCTTCCCTTCCAGCCGGACATCACCAACCCGAGCGGTGTCGTGGAAGCCAATCTGAATGGCGTTGGCGATGATGCTCTTGGAACCCTGAATCCGAACGATCCCCTGCAGCTCACCCAAATCTCGATTGGTGATACGAACAACTTCGGGGAATGGGAAGTTGAAGGGGCCACTGGTATCGTGCGCACGACGACGAACAGCACCGACTTTAATGTCGATGAGTTCTTCGTTTGCATCGATACGGATGATGGCGAGCCCGAGATCGAGTTCGATGACGCGGGAGACGTCTTCAGCGGATTCCAAGGCAACATGAGCGACCTCGATGAATTGTTTACCCTGGAAGCGAACGAGATTCGTCACGCTATCCAGATCAACGAGGCCGTGACTATCAGCACGCTGGACAACGACGACGTTCAAGGGAACTTCGCCTTTGCATATCGGCAGCAGTCTCAGGATGGGGATAATACCTGCAGCATTCTGCGAACTTCGCCACCGACGCCGGAAGACATTGGTGACGGCTGGTCGCTCGGCGAGCTGGGACCGGAATGTCTCCTGCTTGAGACTGGTCCGCAGGTTACTGGCCTTATCGTGGCTGGTTCCGGACAAGTCCCGTTTGTGGCAACCGACTTGGATGAGATAAACGCCTTCTTGGCCTCTAATCCGAACCAAGACGCTGCTGGTAACACGACCGCTTTCTTCTTCCTCCCCGATGATCAGGACGACTTCACGTTCTGCGGTGCGCTGTAAGAAAGCACATTAAACGTAACTGCCCAGGTCTGATCCC
>JAAXHR010000002.1 GCA_012270805.1 Dehalococcoidia bacterium | reverse complement strand
AAGCTCTTCAGACGCTCCTGAGTGATGACGATGATGCTGAGCCAAAACTAGAACATACGGTTGCTGAAACACCTGCAAACCGAACTACAACTGCTCCTCTTGAGGTTGCCTATCGGGTGCTGAAGGAACAAAGTCCTGCTGATATGCATTACAAACGGATCACGGACGAAGTCCTTAAGCGCGGAGGCGATCTGCGGGGGTCCAATCCTAGCGCCCTTCTCAACACTCTTCTCACAAGCGACAAGAGTAAGAGATTTGTCCGTCCGTTCCGACGCGGATGTTACGCGCTGAGAGAGGATCATCCGAACTTGAAGAGAAGTGTTGGCGAGCGCCAATCTAGGCTACCGGATGTCGGGTAACGAAGATGCGAACTGGAATGGAACCGAGCTTACAAGTGCCGTATCGTCAAACCCACTGCCGTGTAGCCCTCGCAATAATCCGACTGGAGTTGCAGATTTGCAATAAGATAGTCGCGACGCGGTTCCAATAAGTACACGAGACGGAGCAACCGCAACATTCGAGAATAAGGGGAGTATCAGAGTTGGAGAACGTCAGCAAGGAAATACTGGTGCAGATGTTGGAGCGGATGTGGTTGATACGTCATTTCGAAGTGCGCGTCATGGAGGTTCACTCCGCCGGCGAGTTCACAGGAGCGGCTCACCCCTATATTGGCGAAGAGGCGGTTGCTGTTGGGGCTTGCGCGGCTCTTAAGGACACCGATTACATCGCGGGAAACCATCGATCTCACGGACACCCGTTAGCCAAGGGCGGAAGCGTCAAGCGTGCGATGGCGGAGCTTTACGGACGAGTCGATGGCTACTGCAAGGGCAAGGGCGGATCGATGCACTTGGCGGACTTCTCGATCGGCATCTTGGGAGAGTCGGGCATCGTGGCATCTTCAGTTCCGGTAGCGACTGGCGCAGCGTTGGCGGCCAAGATCAGGGGTGAAGACTTTGTATCGATGGTCTTTTTCGGTGACGGCGCATCGAACCAAGGCGCGTGTCACGAGTCGATGAATCTGGCGGCGCTGTGGCAGTTGCCGGTGATCTTCCTGTGCGAGAATAATCAGTTCGCAGTCACCACTTCGTATCACGACTCGGTATCGGTGGAGCACATCTCGGACCGGGCCGCGGCGTACGACATGCCGGGTGT
>JAAXHR010000202.1 GCA_012270805.1 Dehalococcoidia bacterium | reverse complement strand
GTGGCTTCGACCGCGCCGCCTAGCAGAAATATCACCTCTTGGCCAAGCTGCTCGGATGGCGGACTGACGGTGAGGTCCTCAAAGCCGTTGAGATCCGGTGTTCCGTCGCCGATTGTCACGGGGTCTGAAATCCATTCGCCGACCTTCGCGTAGAGCGTCAAGCCTTCCAAGCCAATGGGCGAGTCCGCAACCGTCACTCGACCGTCAAAAATCACTGCAGCGAGTTGCGGAGGCAACTGGGACTGTGCTTGAGCGTCATCGCGTGCGCCAAACATCGTGGCAGCCATCGCGATGGCTGTGACCAATAAGAAACCGAACGTGAATGTCCAAGCTCGAATACTTCCCGCCCGAAATGGGTTCCGGAATCCAACATTCGTATAGGTGTCTATCGGATGTTGCTTCTCGGTGTTTACACGCTCGGTCGGGTAGTACATTCGGCTCACCTCACTAGGTCCGATTCAGGGCATATCCGTCTTTGGCATCAATTTCGCGGTCTTCATTTTTGCGCGTGGCTGCTATACGCCAAGCGAACGCGCTTAGAAGCGCCACGATCCCGAACGGCAACGTGGCTTCGATACCGCCGTTTTGGTTGGGCGTTGCGTTGCAGAACCCAGAGCCCCCGTTTTCCTCGGGAGGCGTCTGGGTAGCGTTTACGCTAACTTCCGGAACAAATCGCGTCGGTGTAATCGTTGGCGTATCCGTCGGTGTCGGCTCGCCGGCGGCTGTCGTTGGGCGCGGAGTACGTGTGGGCTCAGGTGTCGGAGTGTTGGTCGGCATCGGCGTCGGCGTAATCGTCGGTGCGACGGTCGCCGCAATCGTTGGCGTCAGCGTCGGGGTGTTGGTTGGCACGGCGGTCGGAGTGTTGGTTGGCATCGGCGTCGGCGTAATCGTCGGCGTCGGGAGCGGCGTATCTGTCGCGGTTGGAACTGGCGTAGGCGTTTCGGTTGGAGTCGGGGTATTGGTCGGCGTGGGGGTAATTGTTGGCGTATCGGTTGGTGTTGGTGTTGGTGTGAAAGTGGGCAACAGATCAGGGAAGACCAGCGAGAAGTTTTCGAACTGCTCGCCTCCGACAAATGCCCCTGGGGGCGACAATGCTTCCAGGAAGCGTGGCGCGCCTGTCGGGTCGTTTCGATCGATGAGATAGAACACGACTGGTGCGTCTCGATACTTCTTGTCTACGACATCGAGAGTGATGAAGTACTCTCCGCCGAATACTTGTATGTTTGCCGACCGGAAATCTGATCCGACGACAGCGTAGATTTCCGCTCCCTCGGGCAGTGGGCCCTTTGGCGTTCTCGCCTTGCCGGTGAAGAACGCGGGTCTAAGCAATTCCGGAGAAGGTGTATAAGTTGGCGTGATCGTGGGCGTCGCTTCGGGAAGAGAGGGGAAATCTAGGTCGACTTCTCGGAGAATCGGGAATGTCCACGTGCATCCGCCACAGACCTCGCCAGAAAATTCGTTGATCACTGCGTACCAATTTGTCGTGGTCGAAAGCACTTGTCCTTCGAGCCAAAACTGGATCTCAGAACCGATCAAGTCCAGCTCTTCGGGAGGCGCCACGATTAGGTGAGCGTATTGTGAGGGCCTGTCAGACAACCCGCCGACCACGACGGTCGGGGATTCCCATTTGTCGCCTATCCGAGCTGTTATCTGAAATCCGGAGTAGGCTGGTTGTTCTCCGTTAATGGTCACGTTTCCGTTAAAGACGATGGCTGGAAATACTGGTGGGACGCGGGCTTGCGCATCGACTGATCGATTGTTGCGGTTTTCTATTCCGACAATGCTGACGGCTAGCAATGCCGACAACGTTAGGACGACGCCCCAAACACTGAGGCGCCTCATGATTGGGCGCGCGGATACAGGCATACATGGTTTCCTACTGAGGATTGTGCGATTCCACATAGCTGAAATGCTACGTTTCCGATGCAAGATTGTTCAATTCCAGCGCGGCGTGTGCATCGAACAGTCGCGCGGTGAAACGACATAGTAAAAAGTGAAATTTAACGTTTCGTGTACTGCGGTGCTTTGCGTGCCCGTTTGAGGCCGTACTTCTTCGATTCGCGCATTCTAGGATCACGAGTCAAGAGTTTGTGGCTCTTCAGGACGGGTCTTAACTGCGGATCGAACGCGATCAAAGCTCGCGCCAACCCGTGTGAAAGTGCGACAGCTTGTCCGTGGGCGCCGCCGCCTTGAGTCTTTACCACGACGGAAACCTTGCCAGCGAGTTCGGTAACGGCCAACGGCTTCAAGGCATCTGACAACCATTGATCAACGGAGATGGCTTCGTTCAACGGCTTACCGTTGACGGTGACACCGCCCGGCCGGTTGTAAACCCGGACCCGCGCGACGGATGTCTTCCGGCGACCAGTACCGTAGTAGTAGTTTGCGTTCTCGGTTTCGGTAGTCAAGTTACGCTCCTCAAGCGGTCATATCACCGCGCAGACGGATAGACTTGCTGTCGCAGTCGGACGAATGGTCGATCTGTTCGGTCTCCCGGGAAATTGTCCGACATTTGCGAGTCCGTATGGTGTTACGAAATTTGGTGAATGTTCGGATTGATCGCATCGCCTAACTGCCGAGTCTTTTCGAACCAATTGGTCTATTGCTCGCCTGCTTCTCGCATCTCGGCGCGCTCGGATCCGATGACTTGTGCTGAGTGCGGATGCTCTGGGCCGGCATAGACCTTCAATCGTGTCAACATCTTGCGTCCGAGCTTGTTCTTGGGCAACATACCTTTGACAGCCAGTTCGATGATCCGCTCAGGAGTTCGCTCCGACATCCGGGAGTACGATATCTCTTTCAGGTTGCCGGGGTACTGGCTGTGACGTCGGTAGACCTTCTGTTCCGCCTTACGTCCGGTCAACTCGACTTTAGTTGCGTTGACAACGATTACGAAGTCGCCCGATGCCATGTGAGGGACATAATCGGCTCGATGCTTTCCCATCAACACCATGGCGATCTCGCTGGCAAGTCGACCAAGGACTCTGCCATCGGCGTCGAACACTCGCCACCGATTTTTCAACTCCGACGCGCTGGGATTGTAGTGCTTCAATTTAGTTGGCATAACATATCGATTCTAATTTGCATGAGTCCAAGTTTCATCCTCGATTTCACTATCCTTGCTGATGCCGCGATGGCGTGCGATATGTTGGTCATGCCTCAAGCGACAGTTGCGGCCCGTAATCGATGCGCATCAACGTCAACCCGTGAGGCGGAGCGTTTTGGGTCGCTGCACCGCGCTTGGGAGAATGGATCAATGATGCGATCCAATCTTCGGTTTTCGATGAGTTGCCGACAGCGATTAGCGCAGAGACAATGCGACGTATCTGCTGACGGACAAACGCGTTCGCTCGGAAGTCGAACACGATGCGATTTTCGGAATTGCGTTTAACAACGACGGTTTCCATTACGCGAATGGTTGAACCATGATCGGTGGTGGTTGCTGCGAAAGACGCGAAGTCGTGAACACCGATGAAGTGTCGCGCAGCATTGGTCATCAGTGCGACTTCCAATCGCCGTTTGAGGTGGTATTCGCGCCGCCTGCGGATCGGTGAGGACGCCGGACCGTCGTTGATGATGTACCGGTATTCGCGTGCGACGGCATCGCGGCGCGGATCGAAATCTTGGCGGACGCGTTTCACGTGTTTCACGCTGATGTCAGGTGGCAGATTTCCGTTCATCGCGTCGCGTATTTCGTCTACAGGCATCCGCGTCTCGATGTCCAGCGAGGCGACTTGTCCAAATGCGTGGACACCAGCATCAGTGCGGCTTGCGAGACTTATACGCCCTGCATCGTCACCGAATATGGTCGCGGCTGCGGATTCCAATTCGCCTTGAACGGTTCGTGCGTTTAGCTGGAATTGGGACCCGCTGAAATCAGCGCCATCGTACTCGACAATCAACGCCGTGCGCATTGTGGGTAGCGTCCTTCATTGACGCAGTGTGTGGTTTGGAAGCTACTCGACGAGTTCGATGAGTGCCATTTCGGCGGAATCACCGCGGCGCTTTCCGAGCTTGATGATGCGGGTGTATCCGCCCTCTCGATCGCGATAGCGGTCGGCCAGTTCGTCGAACGCCTTGGACAGCACTTCTTTGTCGGTGATGAAAGCGGCGGCTTGACGTCGGTTGTGGAGGTCGCCGCCTTTAGCATGTGTGAGCATCTTTTCGGCTAACGGCGCCACCTCTTTGGATTTGGCGTGCGTGGTACGAATCACTTCGTGGCGAAGAAGATCGGTGACCATCATGCGGAACATGGCCTTGCGCTGGGCGGTCGATCTGCCGAATTTACGTCCTGATCGGCGGTGTCGCATTTTATCCAGATACTCCCAATTTGTTCGACGATCGAGAAAGGCTACTCGGGCTGTTCTTCTTCCTCAGCCGGCCACAGCTCTTTTTCGACCATGAAATCACGCAGTTCTAGGAAAGAAACCTCGCCGAAGTTGCGAACCTCTTGCTTGAGCGTCTCGGGCGTGAATCGCATCAGTTCCCCCAAAGTTCTGATTGGGTAACGCGAAAGAGCGTTGATGATGCGAGAACTCAGTTGATCGCCAAGGTCTTTGATTTCAGTATCCAAGAGTTCCGACATTGCGTCAGAATCTGGTTGATCGTTGGATTCGGGTTGCGCGGTGATGATGTCGAGTTTGGACTTGAAGATGTCGGCTGCCGTACGTAGCGCTTCAATCGGTTCGATCGTACGGTCGGTCCAGATTTCGATCGTCAAAAGGTCTCTGCCTGACAGCCGGCCGGACATGCCTTCGACTTCGTAGTTGGCCTTCAAGACTGGTGTGAAGATGGCGTCTACTGGCAGAATGCCGTGTCCGGCGGTTTCTTCGTGATCGAATGCGCGGTATCCTTCCCCTTTTTCAACGCCAAACGTGACGACTAACTCACCATCGTCGTTGTCGAGAGTGGCCAAATGATGTTCGGGATTCACGATTTCGAACACGCTGTGCGGTTTAATGTCGCCGGCGACGATTTCACCCTCGCCGGAAGCGTAAAGGGTCAAGACTTTCTGCGTCGTCTCAGCACGGGCACGGATTCGAATGCCTTTGGCGTTAATGAGAAACTCGCCGATTCCCTCGCGCATATGCGGCACGGAGCCATATTCGTGTTGCTGCCCGACGATGCGTGCGGAAGTAATCGCCGTGCCGGGCATAGCGCCTAGGAGCACCCTCCTGAGTCCATTGCCCAAGGTGGTGCCCCAGCCTCGCTCCAAACCAGCGATCTGGAACTTGCCGTACGTTTCGGTGGTTTCGACTACCTCGAGTTGAGGGACGTACTCTTCTGCTTCGTCCGCGAACTGGACGGTCGTTGCGATTGGCGAGCGGATGCCGCTGATCATATTCCTCGTCTATCTCCTTGAGTAGTACTCGACAATCATTCTCGTGTCGATGGTCGTGTCGATGTCGTCCTCAGCAGGGACCGCGTCGATCGCCGCAGTCAAGTTGTCGGAATCGACAGTTATCCAGTTGGTGGCTTGACGGCGTCGGCCAACGTTGTCGCTGGCGGCCTTGAAAAGGCCGGAGCTTTTCGATTTTTCGCGCCATCCGACGACATCGCCGGGCTTCACGATGAACGAAGGGATATCGACCTTTTTGCCGTTGACTACGATGTGACCATGGTTGACGGTCTGGCGCGCTTGCGGACGTGAAGTGGCAAAGCCTGCTCGGTACACGACGTTGTCAAGCCTGCGTTCCAGCAACTTGAGGAGGTTAGAACCGGTGACACCTGTTTGTCGGGCGGCTTCGTCGAACACGCCTCGGAATTGTCTTTCGTAGATACCGTAGATGTGTCGGGCTTTCTGCTTCTGTTGAAGTTGGATGCCGTGATCGGAGAGCCGGCGACGGCGGCGTTGGACGCCGACAGGGCCGCCGGGGGCTCGGCGTCCGGAACTGTCGCGGGAACGGTCGACAGCGCATTTCGGGGTGTAGCAACGCTCGCCCTTCAAGAAGAGCTTTTCTCCCTGTGATTTGCAAATCTTGCAAACCGGATTTGTGTTTCTTGCCATTACCGTTCCTGTTTT
>JAAXHR010000390.1 GCA_012270805.1 Dehalococcoidia bacterium | reverse complement strand
CGGATGCGGAACATGGCAACTGGCGACTTGGAAACTCCAGTGCCCGAAGTCAGTCAGGACGAGATTGGACAGCTAGCCAACGCGCTCGAGGTGTTTCGTACTCAGGCATATGAAGTTCAGCGGCTGAATCTGGTTGAGAAACTCTATGAGGAGCTACGCGTCGCCAACGCCGAACTACAGCGGATGCAGGCCCAGATCGTCGCGCAACAGAAGCTGGCCGCCCTAGGTGAACTCGTCTCCGGCGTCGCTCACGAAATCAGCAACCCGCTCAACTTCGTCAAAAACTTCTCAGAGGGATGCGCTGACTTGTACGAGGAACTGAAGGAAATCCTAGACGAGTACCGGGACACGATGTCCAATGAAGACCTCACGGAGCTGGATGAACTCGGCGAAGAGATCAACGCCAATCTCGACCGAATCATTTCCCACGGTACACGCGCCCTGACGATTGTCGACCGAATGCGTGGAATGGGCATCACCGGCGGCGATGTAGTCCTGGCCGATCTGAATGCTCTGGTCGCAGGTGCCGTGCGCATCGAGATTGAAGCCCAAGATTCAGACTGGAAAGACTTGGATCCAGCACTAGTCTTCGATATGGACCCCTCTGTAGAAAACGTGCCGCTTGTCGAACGCGATTTCGGCGAGGCCATCACAAACCTCGTGTCGAACGCCTGCTTCGCCATGCAGGCTAAACGAGCCGCGCTGGGCGACGATTACGAGCCGCGCCTCACGGTGTCGAGCCGGGCAAACGACAACATGGTTGAGGTGAAGATCAGAGACAATGGCACCGGCATCGAAAACGACGTGGTGGAGCGCATCTTCAATCCATTCTTCTCAACGCGCGCTGGGGCGTTGGGGGCCGGTCTGGGTCTGTCGATCGCGGCTGATGTCGCGCAACGCCTCGGCGGAGACTTGGGCGTAGACACGGTGGCAGGAGAGTACGCGGAGTTCACTATGCGAGTAGCCGCATCCGCTGACGACGCCGTCGAAGATAACCTGTCCGACGAAATCGTGTTCCCTGCACCAGCATCGGTTTAGCCACTTCCCAACCTCCGCGCATACCCCGCTCGCGCCCATTTCGCGCACGAAAGGGGCTGTGATAGCCGCCCTACCGCCTTCGCAGGATCAGATAGGCGAAGACTCCGCCCGCCAAGAGCAAGGCAATCAGTAGTGAGAGCATCAGACTGGACCGTTCGCGAGCCGCCCTCGCTACCTCGCCCAACGCTTCCATTGCGCGTGGTATCGCATCACCGATAACGGGTATCGCCGGCTGTTCCAATTCCGTCGGCGTGACCGTCGGTTGCTGATCCTCTGCTTCGGGCGTTGGCAGCACCGCCACAACTTCCGGCGTGCTGGTGCTGGTTGGTCTGGGCTCGGGCGTCCACGTCGGTGTCGGCGTATCGCTCGGCCGAGGCGTCGGTGTGGCTGTGTTAGTTGCTGTCGCGGTCGGCGTTTCAGTGGGCGTCGCCGACGGTGTGGCGGTGGGAGTAGGCACAGATGTAGGCGTGGCCGTGGGTGTAGAAGTAGACGTCGGCGTCGGCACCGGCGTGGCTGTTGATGTTGGGGTCGGCGTCGCTGTCGATGTTGGCTGAGGTGTCGGAGTAGCAGTTGCAGTCGGCGTGGAGGTGGCTGTAGGCGTATCCGTGGGTGTCGGCGTATAGGTGGCCGTAGGCGTGTATGTCAGTGTTGGTGTGGGCGAAGGAGTATCTGTCGGCGGAACAGGTGTCTCAGTCGGTGGAACAGGTGTTGGTGTCGATGTCGGTAATGGTGTTGGCGTCGGAGTGGACGTGGCAGTGGGTGTTAGCGTCGGCGTCGGAGTGGGGGTGGGAGTCGGTGTTGGTGTTGGCGTGGCAGTAGGTGTCGATGTAGATGTCGGAGTAGACGTGGCAGTGGATGTCGATGTAGCCGTCGAGGTGGGCGTGCGAGTGGGTGTTCGTGTCGGTCTGGGTCTCGGAGTGTTCGTCGCTGTCGGTACCGGAGTATCTGTTGGCGGCACAACGATGGGAGTGTCCGTCGGTGTCGGAGTGGGAGTGTTCGTCGGTGTCGGAGTGGGGGCAGTTGGCTGATAGGCAAACACCTTGTTCGGATCCGATGCTGCATCCGGATCCGAGTTCGAGATCCATGTCGTCGTGCCGTCTGACCAGATGCCGTACGGGTTATTGTTAGCCGTATCTAGGGTGAAATCTCTACCGGAATCGCGTGCTTTGGTGCTGTAGTTATAGGCGAATACACTCCCTGAAGCATCCACGACGTAGAGCGTTGTTGTGCCTGTGTCGCCCCAGATGCCGCGTGGACCGCTGTTATTCGTGTCTAAGTCGAAACCCTTATCGGAATCGTGGGTTCCCGAAGCTAGGACATAGGCGAAGATCTTAGGAGTATCACCTCCATCCGATACGTAGATCGTCGTGCCATCCGACCAGATGCCAAAAGGATCGTTATTACCCGCGTCAGGTAGTGTTCCGAAGTCTTCGAGAGGAAGCCGAGTCTGGTCGGATAGGTTATACACGTAGATGTGGATACCGTCTACACCGTCTTCATCCGCCACCCACATCGTCGTACCGTCCGACCAGATGGCGGTCGGTTCGTCGTTCCCCGCTGGATTTCCCTCAAAGTCCTCCCTTTTCAGATCGTCGAAATCTTTCGCGGAATCACGGGCTTTTGAGGCGAGTGTGTAGGCTAAGATTTTGTCGTCCCCACTATCCGTGATATTGCTCACAATCCAGATCGTCGTGCCATCCGACCAGATGCCGAGCGCTTCACTTCCTGCGGGAAAATCCGACGGAATGAAATCCTCGTCGGGGTGGTGGCTGATCGGCGTCGACTGCGGCGTCGGTGTGGGAGTGGGGCTGCCCGTCGGCGTCGGCGTTGATTGAGGCGTTGACTGAGCGATGGCAGGCGACCCGACCGGGCCGAAGAGAGGCACTGCTGCCAACACCGCCGCGGCCAGTGCGCTAAGCATGGCGACTACCAGAACTGGCCTAAGAGATGGGGTCAAATTTCGGTGCCTCTGATCTTTCACTTCACTCTTAAGCAAGTTTAGACGTATCAGCACTGTCACGGGATTTGACGCCCCATAAATCCCATTCTGCTTTGCACCAGCTCGTACATTTCCCAACCACCCAGCGCATACCCCGCTCACGTCGCTGCGCTCGTTCGCGCCCCTTTCGTGGGCGAAAGGGGCTATGATTGCCCAGCATCGACCACAATCCCAAGTTAGACTTCTTGCATCGAACCGATGCGGCAAGCGAAAAACGCTGGCAAGATAAACGTTCCGAACTCGGAGGTAACGCGATGCGTGGAGTCAGGTTCCTTGGTGACAACTGTTCGGAGGTGATCGACTACCCGGATGAAGAGCCGGATCCCGGATACGTCTTGCTCAAGATGCGGTCGTCCGGAATGTGCGGCTCCGATCTGCATCGGTACCGCGTGCCGCTGTCTTCTGAAGATGCCGCCCGCGACTCCGTGCGCCCCGGTCACGAGCCTTGCGGTGAGGTCGCAAGGCTCGGCGACGGAGTCGAAGGTCTTAGTATCGGAGACCGCATCCTCCAGCACCACTACGAAGGTTGTGGAAATTGCCGGATGTGCAGAGAGGGCTGGTCACAGCTTTGCTCCGGGATGGAGCGTTTGACGCACGGCTACAGCAGGCACGGAGGGCATGGCGACTATATGATTGCTCGTGCTGACACATGCCTGACATTACCTGACGAGTTGAGCTATGAAGTAGGCGCATTTCTCGCCTGCGGCGCCAGCACCGCATTCCACGGATTGAAGAAGCTTCAACTGTCGGGTCTCGACACAATAGCGATATTCGGTGCCGGGCCGGTCGGATTGGCAGGGGTGATGTTTGCCGCGGAGATGGGAGCACGCGTGATATCGGTCGACATCTCTGGCGAACGACTTGAGATGGCGAAGTCCGCGGGCGCGTGGGCAGTAGTAGACAACAACGACGGCTCTGCAGTCGATCAGATTCTGGACTTGACTTACGGCGAAGGCGCCGACGCAACCCTGGAGGCAATCGGTATCCACGAGACACGACTCGCAGCGGTGCAATCGACCAAGATATTCGGTCGCTGCTGCTTCGTCGGAGAAGGCGGCGATTTCCACGTCGAACCCAGCCCAGACATCATCCACAGGCATTTGACGCTTGTGGGATCATGGACCTTCAGCACTCATGGGCTCGAAGAGGCGGCGAGATTCACCGCGCGCCGAGGTGTTCCGTTGGGATCGTTGATAACTGGTCGATGTGGTATCGAAGAAGCGCCGACGGCATACGAAACTTTCGCAGCAGGCGCGCCAGGCAAGTTCGTAATCAATTGGGAATAACCATCCCTCTGCCCTTTTCGCATGGGCGAAGGGGGTTGATGGCGGCTGATGTGCTGCCCTTTTCGTTGGACGAAAGGGGCGCGAGCGTAGTATGCCCACTTATCGCAAATTCACACGATTCTCTTAAGAGTGCTAAAATTAAAACTTCCGCACCCGACGAGATTACAAGACTTTTATACCCGCGGCGCGCGGAAACTCTAAACCGAAACGAAACTTCGCCGAAACACGCGTCGTAACACCTAGAAGAGGGTACCTTCAAACCTAGAAAATAGGCGCAGTACGGTTGACTCCGGGATTAACTGAGCCAATGCTTCGAGCGGGAACCTCAGAACCACTCCCGACGCAAGCCGAAAAACCAAGGCGCGTTTTGCAGAACCCTTACGGATTGTTTCGCAATAATACATCCGATCAGACGAAAATCGACTCGGAAATCAAAAACTAGCCAGATATCGACCAAAAGGTAGCTAGGAAAGGGAAACCACCAATTGGTGACCATTACCAACACTCGAATTGACGACACTTCTGAAGACGAAACAGAGTTGACGACCGACGATACGGGCTCCGCTGTTATGTCGCCGAGCGACAACAGCGAGTTACGATTCGCGGATCTGTCTTCTGACGACGAAGGCGCACCCGCGATGAGGGTCACCTCTGCTTCGTCTGAACTCGAAGTATGGGAAGCCGCTCGTGAGGAAGGGCCTGATATCAACCCCGCGGCGGCTGTGTCCGACGATTCCGCTACCGACGACAACGTGCGGATGTATCTCCGCGAAATCGGCGATGTCCAGCTCCTTAGCAAGGCCGACGAAGCGATGCTTTCGCAACGCGTCGAATCTGCCAACCGGCTCGAGCGTATCGAGTGGGACATCCGCGGCACGCTTGAGACCCAATACGGCTTCAAGGAGTACCCGCGCAACCGTGACCAGTTGCCGGACAATCCTCCCAAGGTTACTGCTTCCGATGTCGTTGCCATCGTTTTGCGCCGACTCAGCCGGCTTGCGTCCATTGCCGACCAGATCGCCACTTACATGGCCAAGCCGAAGCCGGTAACGCTCGAACAGTTGCTCACCGATTTCGAGTACCGAGCGATGATCAACGCGGCGCGCGACACTCAGGTCAAAGACATGAGCAAGCTTCCGCCCTACGAGTTGCTGCTCCGATACCTGACCGACACACTCGAGATATACGAGAACACCAACCTGATGGAGCGTTTCGGCGTGTTCGACGAGACCGCGCAGAAGGGCCGAGGCAAGAAAGCTCAGAAACTCAACACCAA
>JAAXHR010000121.1 GCA_012270805.1 Dehalococcoidia bacterium | reverse complement strand
CGAGGTTTTTAGAAGTGTCCAATTGTGTTCGTCGATTAGGTAATCCGTCCTCTTTTCGGACCGGTTATTGGATACGTGAAGCCGAACTCCGATGCCGTGCGGAAAGCCGGAGTGCCAAAATCCCCTCACCTCTTAGTCGAAATCCCGTTCGGTTATTGTCCGAGAACTATGAAGATGGCAATCAGTTCAACTACCACCAGCCCAAAATCCAGGGTGCCGATGGCACCGGCGATCTTGAGCATACGCCCGTTTAAAACATGCACTCTTAGAGTTTCCATCTTTCTCTTTCTTTATAAATTCTTCGCCACTTTAGAATTTTGTTGGCTATCTGACTCGTGCTCGTTCGCATCCGTTCTCGAAGCGATCTCATCAGTCGGTGCAGAATCGGGCTGGAGCAACAACATCGTGGTCATACAGGGGTGATCCGTGTTGCGTTACTCAATCGGTTTGCGATTTCCAAAACTGTGCGAACTACCCGATAACGTGCGCTAGAGATGCCGCATACGGAAATATCGATTGGTTCCTGATTCGATAACCTTGGGCTATGGGACCGTTCGGTCACGCCACCGAGATCGACGGGCAACTGTTAATCTTGTCGGGAATTCCGGACGAAATCGTGGAGTTCCCCATGGCCAAATTCCAACCCGGAAAATCAAGTCGACAGGTAAGGGTTGACCGGTTGAATAGGAATCGACCTTCCGTTCACGAACCGTTGCTCGGCTGAATAAGACAGGAATGGTGATTCTCCGACGCCACCAGCAACCGTGCCCAACACCACGCACCGTGCCAGGCGTCCGAGGAGCCTGCACAAGAGCAGTCTTACGTCGACATGCTTGAACCGGAGTGAATGGCTGGGATCGACCCGGTACGGACTCTTGGCGGAAAAACAGCTCAGTTTGCAAGCGTTCTAAGGCCGAGGATCGGTCTAGGCGAAGAACTCCAACAGCGCGTCGGAGAACTCCTTGGGCGCATCCTGCTGGACCCAGTGCGAGGCGCCATCAATTGCTCGAAACAATGCCCCGGGGATCTCTTGGGCAAGACGTTTGCCGTCCTCCGCCTTCTGCCACGGGTCATCCATGCCCCACAGAATCATCGTCGGCGCAGAGATTTTGCCGTGTCGATCCACCAACGCCATCGTTTGATTAGCATTCAAAGCGGAGGCGTTGCGTAGCAAACTCAATTTTCCCTCCTCGTCGCGCCAAGGCGCAATGATGCCTTGCCGAAATTCGTCGGTAAGTCGGTTCGAACGAGATAGACCCGCGGCCAGGCTCTCTTCGAGTGCTTGGACCAAGTCGGAGATTGGCCGAGGTTTCCAGCGCAACGGGTGACCGAAGTCGAGCATGTCGTCGTCAAACCGGTCGTAGCAGACGGAGTTCGAGATCACGAGTCTGTCCACCAATTCCGAATGCTCAATCGCAAGAATAAGCGCAACCGCGCCACCTGTATCGTGCCCGACAACGTGGGTTCGCTCGATTTCCAGATCGGCAAGCAGTGCTTTAATCATTCGCGCCTGGTCTTGAAAGGAACGGTCGAAACGGTCTCGACGATCCGACCATCCATGCCCCAAAAAGTCAGGCACAACGACCTGATACCCCGCGTCGACTAGGCGAGGGATAACGGCGTGATAAAGAAAACCCCAGGTCGGAATCCCATGCATCAGCAGAATGACGCCGCGTTGGTTCTCGCCCGCCCGGATATACCTAATGTTGACAGGAACATGTGCCACGGCGCCGGCGGGTAAAGTAGTTTGCTTCTGCGCCGACCTGAACTCTTCCCAGGTACTCCATTCTCTCATGTCTGCGGTCGGCATTGGGGGAGCGATTGCTGATGGTGATGCGTAATCACGCTGTGGCTCGTTCGTGGAACAACCTACCCTGTTCAACCTCTTTCGTCGATGTCGGGAATTCGCGGAAGCCGAGACTTAGGACAGCCAACAGACTGTCTAGGGGTGCGGCCAATGCCGGCAATGGATCAAGACTTTACCTCATCGAGATGGTCGGGTGTGGCAGCTTTTTAAGCAATCGCGATCTCAATG
>JAAXHR010000269.1 GCA_012270805.1 Dehalococcoidia bacterium | reverse complement strand
GGTTCAAGGTGGTTTCAAGCCGCAATCGTGACACCTGATAGTGAACCGATTATACCAACTCGATTTGACACTCCATCGGTATGCAGTTGCCACGAACCGCGTTCGTCTTTACAATGCTTTGCCATGGGAACAGCAGACATCGGGCCGCGCGACAACTTTGTCCGGTCCGTATCGCGCCCCTCTGGGCAGATCAATCTCGCCCTCTCCTGCCTCTACATCTCCGCCGAAAGCACTCCCGGGCTCGACGTTCCGCTTTACATGGGACGTATCAGCGAGATATCCGAGGGTATCAGGCAGCGTGTACAGAGCCGCATGTCGCTCTTCGATTCGCTCTATGCTTTAAATGGCTTGATGTTCGACGAGTTAGGGATGCAAGGTAACACTGGGAATTACTACGACATCCGCAACAGCCTGCTGAACGAAGTCCTCGACCGGAAACTCGGCATTCCGATCAGCCTGTCGATCCTCTACATGGAGGTTGGACGACGCATCGGCATTCCACTGTCGGGCATCAACATGTCGCAGCACTTCCTGTTGTCCGCGGGCGAAGGCGATTCCCTGGTCTTCGTCGACCCGTTCAGACAAGGCAGGATCTACTCTCGATGGGAATGTCTCCGATTGTTGGGCGGGTTAGACGATCCGTCTCACGACTCGAAGAAACTGGATCGGCTTCAAAGGACGTATCTCCCCAAAGCTGACAACAAGATAATCTTGGCTCGCGTACTGAACAACATGAAAATGATTCATACGCACACCGGCGAGTTCAACGCCGCGATCGCGGATGCCGAGCGGATTCACTACCTGATGCCGTGGAACTGGCGAAATGTGGGCGACATAGCGCATCTGCACGGGCGTTCGGGTCACGCCCGCGATGCCTACGACATGCTGTCGCGCATGGTTCAGATGATGCCGCCGCATGAAGATGTCTCCTTGCAGATCGATTCGCTGGAGATGTTGAAGCCGCTGGCCGAAAATGATGATTTTGTGGACCCCGAGAAGATCCATGAGATACCGTTCTTCCGTATCTAGAGAAAGTGACGCTTACTCGTCACCAAGCTCCGGGAGAAGGAACCCATAAACAACGGAAATCGATCAATGATCAATTACCAAGAGCTCACAGATCAAGAGTTGTTGGCTGAAATTTCGGACCGGAACACCGATGCGTTTGCAGCTCTCTACGATCGCTATGGGAAACGTGTTTTTGGGTTGGCAGCCCGCATTCTCAACGACGCGGTGAAGTCCGAAGAGGTAACACAGGACGTCTTCATGCGAGTATGGCGCCGGGGACACACCTACATGCCCGACAAGGGCAAGTTCACAACCTGGCTCTTCCGTATCGCGCACAACCGGACCATCGATGAGCTGCGTAAGTTACGACGCGACAAGTCGCGCTACAGCGACGACATCACGGAGCGATACGATCTTGAATCTGACGATATCTCGCCACCAGAAGCGGCGGTTGCGAACTCCGAGTACGAACAGGTTCGAAACGCTCTGAACATCCTTCCAGAACCACAACGACAAGTGGTGTATCTCTCGTATTTCGAGGGCATGACCCAAACTCAAATTGCCGATGCGACCGGCCAACCACTCGGCACCGTGAAGACGCGGATGCGTTTGGCGCTGAAGAAGTTGCGTGTCGCACTCGACAAAGAGATCTATGGCGACGATTGATCTTCGCTAAATAGAAAAAGTGTCACGAGACGAAGACATCACCGGCGATTTTCCTGCGTACGCCTTGAGCGCACTGGATGACGATGCGCAACGGGCAGTCGAAGAGCTGATCGAACGTGATCCCGATGCAGCAGCCAAGTTGGAGAAGATGCTGGAAACGGTTGCTGATTTCTCGGCGCAGGTCGGCGAAGAAGAGCCACCTTTGACGGTTCGACAGAATCTGCTCGCTTCTGTCAAAACTGAAGTCGGCGTGTCTGGCAACGCGTTGGCATTCTCGACTCTCGTATCGCACCTCGAACAGCGGATTGCCGCTGACGAGATCGAAGATGAAGCGGTAAAACCGGGACTTTGGGAGCGTATTGGCGGTGTTGTAACCGCGGGCCGGCTGGCGTTCGCCACGTCTGTCGCATCGCTTTCGATTGTGGGAATCATGGCCGTTCAGTTGGGCGCAGACAACGTCGAACTGAATCGCAGGCTCGCCGAGTCGGAACGTATGGTCTCGGCCGCGTACGCCCACACGGAAGAAGTGGCTGCCGACATGACCGCTGCCGAGCAGTTGTTATCTCATGCCCACGATCGGATCTCCGAGCAAGACCGTGAGATCGTCCGCATGACCGAAATCAACGATGCGTTGCGGACCTCGATGAACGACCAGATCAGTCTGACCTACGCCACTCTTCGTAACGAGTATCAGAGCCCGGATTGGCAACCGGATGCTGCGATGAACATGGAAGGCTATGCATACCTGCTCGAACACAAGCGGCGACATCTCGGTGCGCTAGTGATAGGCGGTGTTGAAAAAGCGCCGCTCGGCCAGGAGTACCGCCTGTATCTGATCGGTAGCGACGAACCGCACTACGTGACTTCGTTTGACATGAACGAAGCCGGATACGGCACGGTACTGTTTGAATTGTCAGATCCGCTAAGCAACTATCTCGGCGCTCACATCACCCTTGAACAAAGCTCCGAACCGCCGGATCCATCGCTTGCAAGCCTGGAAAACCGTTACAAACCGCAGTAATCGGTCGATTTGCAAGTCGCAGCTCGTCTTGTTGGTCAACACGGGACCGCAAATCTAACCTAAAATTCGGCGTATCGCGGTTGTTTGCACCGTGGACCTCGATGGATTTTGGCTAGGCAAAGGGTCTTCTTGATACGTCATCACGTCTTCGCGCCAGTTCGGATTTCGATCTCGCTGTCGACGTTGGTTTTCGCAACTATTGCTTGCTCCAGCGCTCCGGATCCGACGGCAACTCCCATACCAGCCG
Source organism: Dehalococcoidia bacterium (assembly GCA_012270805.1). Lineage (GTDB taxonomy): Bacteria > Chloroflexota > Dehalococcoidia > Lucifugimonadales > Lucifugimonadaceae > Bin127. Next base: position 7,962 of record JAAXHR010000269.1, on the reverse strand, counting down.
CCGTGGTCCAACCGAGCCCTACACCCACGCCGGTGCCACTAACGCCGGATGAGGTCATCACGAACGCTATCGGCTCTCTTGTAGAAGCCGGTAGCATTTGGTTCCTGCTTGAACACGAAAACGGGTTCACCGAAGCCTTGGGCGGTCTGGAGCTTACGCGCGTTGAAGGCGCTATCACAGAGACCGGGATGAGCATCACTGCCGAAGCCAATCTCGGAAGGATCTACATCGAAGTTGATGCGGTCCTTATCGGCACGAATACATGGTTGACGAATCCGCTGACTGGCGAATGGGAGCTGTTACCAGACGAGCAAAACCCGATAGGATTCCTACAACCGATAGCAGCGGTTCGTGGCGTGCTAGAAGGACTCACCGAGGCCGAGTTCATCAATCCGCCAGAACCAGGGGAAGACTACCAAATGAGGTCGCCTTTGAAGGCCGAAGCACTCAAGTCGTTGCTCGGCGAGATCATCCCTGACGGCATCGGCACCGCAGAAGTGGTTATTGACCACGAAACCTTCGAGATGAAATCGGCGCGCATCACCGGCACCCTCCAAATCCGCGACTCGGATTCCACGGTTCGGATCCTTGAGATGAGCCGTTACGGCGAGGTGTTCGTCATTGAACAACCCATCCCATGATGTTTGATCGGCACAAGCAGGAATCGGAAAACCCGTGAAGCGGGTGAAAACCGAGGTATCGCCCTACCTCCTGTTCCTTCCGTTGTGCTACGGCGTGTTTATCGCGGCGGACGACATGACGTTAGTCGTCACGATTCTGCCGGACATGATGCAGAGCCTGAAGATCCCGGTCAACGACATCACAAGGGCGAGCTGGCTGATCATTTCGTTCCTGATCGGCTACTCGGCGACAATGCCGATCATGGGTCGCCTGTCTGATCGATGGGGCTACCGATCCACTTTCCTTCTCGCGCTGGGCGTCTTCATGTTAGGGTCTCTCGGCGTCGCGCTGATACCGATGATGACTGGCCCGTTGGATGCGACTCCGTTCTTAGATCAGTATCGATGGGCGATCATCGCGAGAGTCGTGCAGTCGGTTGGTGCCGGTGCAGTGATACCGATTTCTCTCGCCGCGGCCGAAACGCTGGTTGGCGCGCGCCGTCGCATCGTCGCGTTCGGCATGGTGGGTGCCGCCGCCGAAGCAGGTAGCGTGTTTGGACCCGTTTGGGCGGGCGCGATTGCCGACTGGATCGGTTGGGAGTTCACGTTCTGGTCGAACATCCCGCTATCGTTGATCGCCGTGGTCGCGCTGGCGAAACTGCCGAAGGGTACCCGTCACGACACGAGCGTCGACTGGGTCGGCGCCGCCGCGTTCACCGCTGCCCTCACCACGCTGACAGTCGGACTATTCCGCATATCTGAACCTGATCTGCCGATGATACTGCTGTTCGTAGCTGCCGCAGTACTGACCGGCGTGGTCGCCATCTCTAATCGCACTGCGAGCGAGAAGTCGGTTCCGCGATCACTGGGCAAACTGAAAGACTTCATCTGGTCCAATGTGACGCACTTCCTTGTAGGTGCGGCGTTGATGATCGGGTTGGTCAGCGTACCGTTGCTAGCGGGGACGATTTACGGGTTGTCGGCACTGGACTCCGGTCTCCTTCTGATACGGATGACGGTCGCGCTAGGTATCGCAGCGTTCGCGGGCGGCTTTATCGCAACACGATTCGGAGTTCGGATACCAACGATCGCGGGGTTGATATTGTCAGCGATCGGTTTCAACTTCATATCGACCTGGGACATCGTGCTGCAAGAGCCGCGCGCCTCTATCGACCTAATCTTGGTCGGTATCGGATTGGGACTGCTTATCGCGCCGATCGCCGAGAGCGCGTTGCGACGCGTACCTGAAGAGGACAAAGGCATCGCATCGGGGCTGCTCACCCTGTCTCGGAACATCGGTATGACGGCCGGATTGGCGGTCGTGGCTTCACTGGGCACGGAGCAGTTCCTCTTGACCGCTCCCGGATTAGAGGAGATGATTGAGCGACCGGATGCGGCGAACGAGGCCGGCATGGCAGTCTTCTCGAACTTCTTTACCTACGCCTCGACGGCGTGTGTCATCGGGGTTATTCCAGCTTGGCTGATGACCCGCAACTACGAGCCAGACTCGGACACTGTCGAACCCTCGAAATCGGCCGGATGAGCGTTGAGCGTCTTACGGTTTTGCCGGTGATACAGTGTTAGGGACTCGTAGCCCGTACCGAGGACTTGCAGATGACGCGTCGCGATCCTTCCGAATTCGAATCTTCAGTGCGCCGCCCTGACGATTTCGACGAATATTGGCGGCAGACCGAGGCGGATACTTTAGCCGTGCCGTTAAACCCGCGGCTGGAACCAGTGCCGATGCGCTCCACCCCTGATGTGGAGGTCTTCGAAGCACGATACGACAGCTACGGTGGTTTGGAGATTGCGGGTTGGTATTGCCGGCCTCGCAACATCGACGACCCGTTACCCGGTTACCTATTCGTGCCTGGTTACGTCAGTGAGCCTAAATTGCCGACCGACTTGGCGATGATGGGATACGCAGCTTTCTCGGCAGCTCCACGCAACAAACTTCGCAGCAACTCGGTCTTCAATCCCGGATATCCAGGTCTCTTGGTGCACAACCTCGACAAGAGGACCGAGTACGGCTACCGAGGTTTTTACATGGACGCGATCCGAGCGTTCGACTTCCTGAGCGGTCGCGACGAGGTCGATTCGTCGCGCATCTGCGTTCAAGGCGGGAGTCAAGGTGGTGCTCTGACACTACTCGTTTCATCCCTGCGCGCTGGACAGGTCGCCTGCGCTTCCGCAGGTGCGCCGTATCTCTGCTCGATGATGGATGCGGCATCGCTGACCCGCTCCTACCCGTATGAGGAGATCAACGACTACCTACGCCTCTACCCCGAGCGTGAAGCGGTGGCGAGAGACACGTTGGACCTCCACGACATCCACAACTTCGTGGACAAGATCGAATGTCCGATCATCGTCAATATCGGCTTGATGGACGATGTCTGTCCGCCTGAAACCGGGTTTGCGGTTTTCAGAGAGATCGGCAGCAACGAAAAGAGACTTTACACGTACGAGGATTGCGCGCATGATGCCGGCACGGGCGTTGGTCACGACAAGGTGATGCATGCCTTCCTCGCCGAACACCTCAATCCAGTAGCGATGTCAAACTGAAGGGAGTGACACTACGTGGTAGCGATATACAACCATGACTTGAATCGATATTGGAACGATGTTTTCGCCGATCTCGCTTGCGTTCCTCACCCCGATCCGTGGTGCAACATTGATCCGTTGCCAATCCGCAGCAACGAGGTATCAGATGCCTACGCTGTCCGTTTCAGCAGCATGGATGGTTATCCTCTTTTTGCATACCTGCACATACCAAAATCCGATGGCCCTCACATTCCGCTGTTTCAGGCTCCAGGCTACGGTAGCGTGGTTGCAGTACCAGCGTACGAACGGCGTGCTCAATACGCGGTACTAGCTCTGTGCCATCGCGGCCAGCGACTTTCAAATTCGGAATATCAGGCCTCTTATCCAGGTCTTCTAACAGACGGGTTATTGAGCCCCGATGGGGACTACGTTTGGCAGAGAATCGTGTTGGATTGTCTCCGGGCGGTCGAGTTGTTGGTTCAGCAGGAGAATCTGGACGCGACTCGGTTAGCGATGTCTGGTGGAGACCTCGCCTGGATCACTGCAGCGCTGTGGGATGCCTCTGACTATCTCGATGAAGAAACTTTAGAGTTTGTCAAAACTGATGTATTGCAGACTGGTGGGTTCATATTCGCTGACCTAGAGAATCGCATGACCGGCGAACCAGACTATCCGGTACGAGAGTTCAACGACTACAAGCGAACATATCCTGGAAAATGGGATGAAGCAAAGGAGCTGCTAGCGAACTACGATCCCAAGGTTCTTGCCAAGAACATCAATACGCGGAAAGTGATGATCTCTTGCGGACCCGGCGAAGAACAATACGTCCGTGAGTTGGCATCGGCGCTGTCCGGCGAGACCACCGTCCGCGTCAACCTTGGCAAAGGTCATCTGGACCACATCGCGCAGGAGGAGTGGTTGGCCAACGCTTGTGGGATTGAGCCGGGACCAGCGCATTATCCACGGACTTCATAGCAGATCAAAACCCAACTGCTCGCTATCCGTCTGGCGGCGCTCGGCCGATAGGCGACCCAGACCGTAGTCCTTGTTGTCAACGTAGCTCATCGCATCGGCGATTGCGCGATGCTTGGCTTGGTGGCGGATCAAGTCGTGCATCTTCAAGCAGATGCGGCGATAGTCCGAGTGTCCAGATTCGCCCGTGCGCAGCTCCAACATGTGAAACGCTTGCCGGGCATTCATCTGGATGTTGTACCTGATTCGAAATCCGAATGGTACGACGTACTGAGCGACATCCTCACCGTGCGCACTTGACACTTCTTCGTACAACGTCTTCATGTCACCCATCGCTTCGCACCATCGCAACGAAACTGACTTACCTGCGTCTTCGATCTCAGGCGGCGTCGCGTATCCGTGACGTGGCGTCAGCCGTTGCCAGTCAATAGTCATCATCCGGTGTCGTTGCAGATCGCGAAAGCTGCCAAAATCGGAGAGCACGTCGAAACGGTAGTAAACACGCTCCATCCCACGCCCGGGCTTGTGCCGACGGTTCGTCCGGTCTCCCACGTACGTAGCGATCACATCCCGACGATCACTCGCTTTCATCCCCGCCGATATCGCCAGCAAATCATCTTCTGACCGCTGCGAATAGGGATACATCGCGGCGGCAGCGATCCTGACTTCGGCATCGTCATCCCATTCCAAAAGCTTTACTTCATCCCGCTCAATGTCAAACTCGTGTTTTTCTTCCGGACGGTCGAATTCACGCGCGATCGCGTTCATATCGTTCGCGATCCGCTCGAAATATCCGCTCCAAGCGACACCACGGTTCTTACCGTCGACTCTGGTCAGAAAGCCGAAGATCACTTTCCGCAGTTCCTTCAACATCATCTCAGAATAGTTGCGTGCTTCGCCCAACGGACTCGCGTTCAGCCGCATCAGCATCGTTTCGTACGCTTGACCGGTCGCAAAGACTCCGATGTTTGAGGTCGTAGCCGCTGGCAACAGTCCACGCGCAGTGTCGCACGCCCGCGCCCGTGTCGCGCGTCCGTACGCCCCGCGGCTTTCGCGCGGCTTCTTGGGGAATCGCTTTTGAAAGTAGTTGGTCAACTCGTGCACAACGAACGAGTAACTTTCGAAAAGCCGATCCATTGTGTCGTAGTAGCGTTCTGCCAATGGCCCTTTTTCGACCTCGGGCGGCACATGGTATCGATACCTCTCGTATCCGTCCTCTCCTCGTAGCTTCTCGTCAAAGTAGATGTAGCGCGTGCTCTGCTCCAGATAAGCGGCCAGACGCCCGCGCTCGATAACCTTGGCCAAGATCGCCGAAACCTGCTCGCAGGCTAGATGCGCGCCGCCAAGTTGAGCCACCGAATCATCGCCGTACTGCACAAATACTCGTTGGTATAGTTCTTCTGCCCTCTGACGCGCTACGGAGACTTTCCAATCATTCATTTGCGACGCAGTATTGGCAATCGACTCGATGCCAAGATCAGGCTGTTCGTAGAATTCGTCCAAGAACAACCGGCGCAGAGACTTGTGCGTTCGGCTGTAACGCGCAAACATCGCGCCTTTAACGATCTCCGGAAGGTTGACGATCGCAAAGACCGGGCGATCAGTATTAGTGAAGAAGTGACTCAGAATTGAGTATTCCTCATCAGTGAATGACTCTTGCGCGTACACAGTGCGTCAATCTTCGCACATTGAATAAGAACGTCACCGGGTCGAACTGTCGACTAATCACAAGATGAGGCGCAAGGGCCGCTCGAGGTTGTCCTTGATCTCGTTCAGCAGGATTGCCGCTTCTGCGCCGTCGCCGACTCGGTGGTCGGCGGAAATGGTAGCGTTCATCATCTGACGTACAACGATTTCGTCGTCCAGGACTACAGGTGCGGGTTTCACTGCGCCTACCGCGAGGATACCCGATTGCGGCGGTACAATGATCGCCGCGAAGGTGTCGGTGCCGAACATGCCGAGGTTAGAAGTGGAGAACGTGCCGGCTGTCAACTCCTCTTGCGTCAACGAACCGCCTTCGCCGCGGGAGCGGGCACCAAGATCTTTAGACGCGTTTGCAACATCGACAAGCGACATGTTTTGCACACCGAGCAATGCCGGCACGATCAGACCAGCCTCAAGCGCGATCGCCACACCGATGTTGATGCTGTCGTGACCTTCCAAACGGTCCTCGTGGAACGTTGTGTTCCACTTCGGATACTTCACGATCGCCATTGCCAAGGCCTTGATGATCATGTCGTTGACCGAGACACGAACACCTGACTCGGCAAGTTCGGCATTGAGTTGAGCGCGGAACGACATCGCTTCGGTCATGTCGATGCCAGATGTGACGTAGTAGTGGGGAGCTTCGGTCTTGCTGCGGACGGTGACGCGGGCGATGGCTTGGCGCATCGTCGTCAGTTCGATATCCGAGCCGTCAACGGTTACCTTTGGTGGCGCAGTAGCTACGCCAGACGGGGCGAACGCTGGGGCCGGAGTGAATCCGAGCACATCATCACGGGTAATTCGTCCACCCGGCCCGGTTCCCGGGATCGCTGCCAGATCGTAACCATGCTCACGGGCCAATCGGCGAGCAAGGGGCGATGCTTTGATCCGACCACCTTCGAGTGTCGGCGCAGGGGGAGCGGCGGCAACTGGCGCTGGTGCTGCTGGTTCGGGCGCGAGTTGCGGTTCAGGTGCAACCGCTTCGACTTGCAGTTCTATTGCAGGCTCGGGTTCGACGAGCTCTTCGGTTGGAGCCGCTGCCGGTCCGTCATCCATTTCCGGGAGCACGTCGTCTGCTCCTCCGATGTATGCGAGCAACGATCCGACGGGAGCCTTCGTGCCGTCGCCCAACACGATTCTGCGGAGGATGCCGGCGTTATATGCCTCCATCTCAACGACGGTCTTGTCGGTCTCGATCTCGGCGAGTTTGTCGCCACGAGCCACCTCATCACCTTCGCTCTTCAACCACTTGACAACGGTACCTTCGGTCATGTCGGCACCCATCGCTGGCATCGTGACTTCGTGGATCAACTCTTTTCTCCTAGATCGGTTGGGATTCTGTGCTTATGGTCTATTGGAAGTTTTCATCAAACCGCGGTGATCAGAAGGAAATGACTTTACGCGCCGCTGCAATCACATCATCGGCCTGCGGCAGGATGTCCTGCTCCAAGTTGCGGTTGTAGGGCCACGGAACATCCTTGGAACCGACGCGCATCACAGGTCCGTCGAGCCAATCCATCGCGCGCTCCTGAACCTCGGATACGATCTCGGACATAATGCCGCCAGTGCGCCGCGCAGTGTCTAGCATCACGGCCCGACCTGTCTTCTGCACCGATGCCACTATTCTGTCGTAGTCGACAGGGTGCAACGACCTGAGATCGATGATCTCGGCATCTACGCCTTTTTCTGCCATCTGTTCGGCGGCTTCCTGCAGGATGTGAACGCCGTAGCCGTACGACACCATCGTCAAGTCCTCACCGAATCGCGCGATTTCAGCTTCACCAAGTGGGATTTCGTAGTAGTCGTCCGGAACGTCTCCGCGGGATCCATATAGATGCGAATGCTCGGCGAAGATCACGGGATTGTCTGATTTGATCGACGACCGCAACAGCCCTAGCGCGTCGCGTGGGTTCGATGGGCATGCACAGTAGATGCCGGGAACCTCTGCGAGCCAAGTTTCGAAGCTCTGTGAGTGCGTCGCTCCCAGCTGTACACCCGCACCCGTAGGTGCGCGGATCACCATAGGAACCTTGATCTGACCGCCCGACATGTAGCGTATATTGGCGGCCATGTTCACGATTTGATCGAACGCCACGAGCGAGAAGCTCATCGACATCAGTTCGAC
>JAAXHR010000160.1 GCA_012270805.1 Dehalococcoidia bacterium | reverse complement strand
GGTACTCTAAAGAGAAGCGTGCGCCCGGACGATGTCCCATCCGACTTTCACACTTGGGCAGGCAGGACGTACGATTATGACATCACGTTTAACGCCTCTGTAAACGTTGAAGGAGCCCCGGCTCTGGTGATCCAAGGCAGTGGGATCAATGATGAACTCATCTACGCCCTTGCCTCATATGTGTCCGGCAGTGGCTCCGATACCCTGACCTTTAGTTACATCGTTCCCCGGAACCACAACTTCAATCCGAGATCGTCATTAATTACTAAAGACTGGATGGAATATCCTGCGAACGCTCGGATCACCGACACCAACGACGCAGTCGATGCATTGCCCTACATTAAGGTACGCTACACCTCGGTAGCGAGTATTTTCGAGGGCGAGAGTCTGGGCTTTTCATTCAGCTTGACAAGCCGGCCATCGGATGAAGTCTTAGTCGAATTCGAGTCCAACCCTCCCGGCCTGTTTTCGTTCTCACCTAGTTCCGTGACATTCACACCTGAGAACTGCACTCCGCAGCCATGTGACGAGACGATTTGGAACATTCCCCAGAGATTCGTCGTCACTGCGGAGCTTGACGACAATCTCGTCGATGAAACTGGGGAGGTCGTTTTCACTTTCGACAATAGCCTCGACCCCCTGTACGCCGGACTCAGTCCTATCGCTCACGTAACGCTACACGTGAAGGACCTTGGATTATCGCCCGAGATTGGTGATCTGCTGACGATCAGCCTCCCAGAAAACACGACTGGAGTATTCCACACCCTCCAGAACACCGCGCCGGTTTCCTACCCAGTCATCTGGGCTCTTTACGGCGCCGACGCGGATTCATTTTCCATCAACCCCGACGCCGGTCAGCTCTCGGTCGGACCGCAAACACACCTCAACTTCGAGTCGGGCCGAACTACTTACGAATTCACCGCCGAGGCCAGCGCGGGCTCGTTGTCAGACATAGTAGACATCACCGTTCTTGTAACTGACGTTGACGAACCGCCCGAGGCGCCCGCGGTACCGGTGGTGACGGGTAATTCGTATTCAACCCTGGATCTAAGGTGGCGTGCACCGGTGAACACTGGACCGCCGATCAATGACTACGATGTTCGATATCGGCGCGAA
>JAAXHR010000147.1 GCA_012270805.1 Dehalococcoidia bacterium | reverse complement strand
TGACGAACCCATCAATCCTTCCCGCGACGTGCCAAGTGCCGCTCAAGCCTTGGCAGCCGATTTCGCACGCAAATGGACGAGTTATCAAGGCAACGAAGTCCAGTATTTCCAAGCACACTTCAACGAACTCTGCGAAATCGTCAGGCACGAAAATCCGCACGACGACCTCGATAACAACGATTTCGAATTCAATCAACGCGTACGCACCGCGACCGGCAGCCAAGGTGAAGCCGACGTCTTCTTACGCGATCACTTCATCATGGAGTACAAAAAGCCGGGTCTAGACCTTGACGCGGCATACAACCAAAACCTCAGATATCGCGATGGACTAGGCAATCCGCCGCTGTTGATCGTCGCCGACTTTGAAACCATTCGTATACACACCAATTTCACTGGCAAAGCACCCGACACCTACACCATCACTCTCGACGATCTACGCGATATCCAGCAGAACGCGACACGCAAAAACTCACTTGGTGTCATAGACCAGTCGCCACTCTCGGTCTACCAAGTGCTCCGCTACTGCTTCTACGACCCCGATTACTTGGAGCCCGCACGAACCACCGAGCAAATCACCGAGACCGCAGCCGACATCTTCAAGAAAATCGCCAAAGAACTTCAGGATTACAACGTCGGCAAAGATGGCGAAATCGCTCGGTTCCTTTCCCAACTTCTGTTCTGCATGTTCTCCAGCGACGTGGGACTTTTGCCGAAACAACTCATGACTCAATTCACTCACGAGTTGGGCACATCCCCTGCAACCGTTTTTCCGGCTAGGTTAAAGCGGCTCTTCCAAAAGATGAGCGTTGGCGATCCGATCGAGGCACCACCCATCAAGCACTTCAACGGCGGACTCTTTGACGGAAGGCCGAATAACCTCCAGATCGGCAACTCGATCATGCCCTTTATACGTGAAGCAGATGCCCTGGACTGGTCGCAGATCGAACCCGCGATCTTCGGCACTCTGTTCGAACGCATCTACAACCCTGAAAAACGAGCACAGCAGGGCAGGCACTACACTTCTAGGTCTGACATCGAGACATTGGTCGAACCAGTCGTAATGACGCCGCTCCGACGAGATTGGGAAAACGTCAAATCCACTAACATAGCGGCCGACGCAAACCTAGCCAAGGTAGCAATCCAAGATTTCATTGACCGTCTCGGCAACGTTCGCATCCTAGATCCGGCCTGCGGCTCTGGCAATTTCCTCTACGTAGTCCTAGACCTTTTGCACAGCTTGGAGCGCGAAGTCATCACGTGGTCGCTAGATTTCGGCATCGATCCGCCTGAACCTCGCGTACACCCCCGACAACTCTTAGGCATAGAAATCGATGAATACGCCCACCAACTCGCCAGCGTCGTGGTGTGGATCGGACACCTCCAGAACGGGGCTCGCGTCGGTAACGTCGAAGACCGCGACCCCATTCTCGATCCTCTTGACAACATCGACCGCCGAGATGCCATCATCGATGACACTGGCCAAGAACCCAAACCCGCAGAATGGCCCGAAGCCGACTACATCGTCGGCAATCCTCCGTTCCTCGGCAACAGGCGTATGCGCATTGAAATGGGAGATGATGCGGTAGACCGCATCTACCACGTTTGGAGAGACCAAGTCCCTAACGGTGCCGACCTGTGTGCCTACTGGTTCGAGAAAGCACGAACTCAAATCGAAGACGGCAAATCCAAAAGAGCCGGGCTGCTCGCTACCCAGGCAATTAGAGGCGGCCGTTCGAGGATGGTTTTGGAAAACATCAAAAAATCAGGCGATATTTTCTTCGCCATCTCGGATCGGAACTGGATCCTGGATGGTGCAAACGTACACATTTCAATGGTTGGTTTTGACGACGGGTCACAAGTATCAAAAGAACTGGACAGCAGCCGAACAAAAGATATCTTTGCGAACCTCACATCTGGCGCAGTCGACATCACCAAAGCTAACCGCCTCGCCGAAAACGCTGGAATAGCTTTCCAAGGCATTACTCCAGTTGGAGATTTCGACGTTTCCGAGGCCCAAGTCAAGTTATGGGATAACTATCCTAATCCCAACGGAAAACCTAACAGAGACGTGTTAAAGCCCATAATCAATGGCTATGACATCACAAGTCGCCCCCGAAATCGCTGGGTTATCGACTTTGGTGTCGGTACGCCCGAAAATGAGGCAATGCTATACGATGCGCCGTACGCCTACGTGCGTAAAAACGTCAAACCACAACGAGATAAAATGCGCACGGGTGATGGCGTTCCGTGGTGGCTACACCAACGCCCACGACCTGCGATGAGGAGTGCGCTAAACGGAATCGGCCGGTTTGTTGTTACCCCACTAGTCTCTAAGCACAGATTGTTCCAATGGGCGGAATATCCAGCGTTGCCTGATCACGCTGTAGGCGCCTTTGCGAGGGACGACGACTATTTCTTCGGTATCTTACACTCAAAACCACACGAAGTGTGGTCATTAGCTATGGGCACTCAACTCGAATCCCGACCGCGATACACGCACACTACCTGCTTCGAAACGTTTCCTTTCCCAGAATCGACGCAGCGACAATCAAACCAAATAGCAGATGCCGCGAAAGATTTGCACAACCAACGCCAAACATGGCTAAACCCGTACTACATCCCAGCACATAAACGCGCTGACTTGACTCTGACTAACCTATACAACGATTTCCCCCAATGGCTCGCCAGCCTCCACGAAGAGTTAGACAAGGCCGTCTTCGATGCTTACGGCTGGACCGAAGATCCCGCAGACCTCGACGACGATACCATACTCGAACGCCTGCTAGAGCTGAACTTGTCGCGCGAGTCTGTCTAAACGTCTACAACCACACTCGGTTTGGGGGCATTCTGATGCCGTGCGGGTTCAACCCCGTAAAATCAACTTAACCCATGCCCTCTTCGGCAACGACAACCGAATCCTCATCCCGCGCCGACCTATTCGCCGAGCGTCTCGCCGCCGTTCCCCGCGAACCCGGCGTATACACCATGCGCGGCAAAAGCGGTCAGATACTTTACGTCGGCAAATCCGTCAGTCTCCGCAATCGTCTCCGCTCATACTTCTCCAACGAAACCAAACTGCGCGGAAAGACCAAACGACTTGTCGGCCAGATCCACGACTTCGACTACATCGTCGCTGAGTCCGAACGCGAGGCGCTACTCTTGGAAAACTCCCTGATCAAACAGCACAAACCGCGCTTCAACGCTCGTCTCAAAGACGACAAGACCTATCCCTACATCAAAGTCGATCTCGACGACGACTTCCCTCGTGTCTACTTCACCCGTCGACGTTCAAAGCGCGACAAGGCCCGCTACTTCGGGCCCTACGCCTCCGCATACTCTGTTCGAACCACTCTCGATCTCCTCAAAAAACTCTTCCCGTACCGCTCCTGCACGATGAAGATCACGGGCGAGGAGGAGCGTCCCTGCCTCGAGTACCACATCAAGCGTTGCGTCGCCCCCTGCACCGGCTATGCCGACAAGGAGGAGTACGACAAGGTCATCGATCAGGTCATCACATTCCTGCAAGGCGACACCAACAAGGTCGTTGTCGATCTACAAGAGGCGATGACCGAAGCCGCCGAAAACCTCGAGTTCGAGCGCGCCGCCGCCCTTCGCGACCGCCTGAACGCCATGAAGATCGTCTACGAGGACCAGAAAGTCGTCGGCATCGGACAGGAAGACATGGATGTCATCGCTTGCGAGAAAGGTAGCGATGAAGCCTGGATCGACGTATTCTTCATCCGCCGAGGAAGCATGATCGGACGCGACAACTTCATCATGGCCGGCACCTACGACGACACCGATTCACACATCATCGCCAAGTTCATCGAGCAGTTCTACATCGTCGGCAACCCGCACATGCCGCGCCGCCTCTTGACCCAGACCGAACCGGAAGGCATCCATGTCCTCCAAGAGCTTCTGACCGAAAATCGCGGTGCCAAGATGGAGATCAACGTCCCCAAGCGTGGTCCCAAGCGAAAACTAGTCGATATGGCGCACGAGAACGCCGTACAGGGCCTTTCGCAACTGAAACTGAAGTGGCAGTCCAACTCCGACCTGATGGAGCGCGCTTTGGACGATCTTCAGGAAGCTTTGAGCCTCCCCAATCGTCCCTACCGCATCGAGTGCTACGACATCTCCCACATCCAAGGCACGTCTTCTGTAGCCGCAATGTCAGTCTTCGAGAATGGCGCGCCCG
>JAAXHR010000142.1 GCA_012270805.1 Dehalococcoidia bacterium | reverse complement strand
ACGGTGACCGCCAGCGTCTCCCCTGCAAGTGACTCTCAGTATGTGACGGTATGGGTACCCACAGTCCCGCCGACACCCGTACCACCGACGCCCGTTCCGCCAACGGTAGTCCCGACGGTAGTTCCGCCAACGGTAGTCCCGACGGTAGTTCCACCAACGGTAGTCCCGACGGTAGTTCCACCAACGGTAGTCCCGACGGTAGTTCCACCAACGGTAGTCCCGACGGTAGTCCCAACTGTAGTTCCGCCAACGGTAGTCCCGACGGTAGTCCCACCAACGGTAGTCCCGACGATAGTACCACCAACGGTCATCCCAACTGTAGTTCCACCAACGGTCATCCCAACGGTCATCCCAACTGTAGTTCCGCCAACACCCGTACCACCGACGCCCGTTCCAAACAACCCCCCGACCTTCGACGAGGGGTCGAGCGCGACACGCTATATAGCGGAGAACACGCCAGCGAATCAACCCATCGGTTCTCCCATACGTGCGACCGACCTCGACCGCGACACGTTGACATATTCGATCGAATCACGTCACGTGGAAGCCGACGTGAACAACTTCCACTTCAACAGCGCTACCAGCCAGTTGACGACAAAGAACGCGCTCAATCACGAGGACCCTCAATCGGCGTACTTGCTGTTCCGGGTCAACGTGAGCGACGGTCGCGGCGGAACCGCGAGCATCGATCTCACCGTCACCGTGACCGACGTGAACGAACCTCCCGTGGTGGTGACGCAGATTGATGATCAGTTGATCAAGGAGGGTGGAAACTCTCTTGAGATCGACCTGTCGGACAAATTCCTCGACCCTGATGTGAACCAGGGAGTGCGCGACGCCCCGACGTACGAGGTCCTTTCGTCCGACAGCGCCGTTGCGACGGCGAGCGAGACGGGCGGCGAGCTGACGCTCACGCCGGGCGCCACGGGCACTGCGACGATAACGGTCACCGCACGCGACCCTCACGAACCCGATAACCTGACCGCCGCCCAACAGTTCGCCGTGAAGGTCTTTGGTCTGAAACTCAGGGAGACCGGAAATGCAAAAGCCGCTTCCGTCATGGAGTGGATACTTATGCAAACAGCCGACCTGATGTTTGTGCCCACGACGAATATAGCGTCGGGTTACGAGTTTCAGGCAGTTGTGCCTCATGACGCCGGACTGCAAGTGGGTCCCCAAACGTGCGAGTGGTCGAGGACTGCGGCCACGGATTCCGGATGGGTTCTCTCGTTCAGTGCGATTACGGTGTTGAGTTGCAGTCTGGGAACGGGCGATGCGAAGATCGAATTGAGGATGAAGAAGGAGGGGAGCGCAGGAGACGGGATCAAGGTAGGTGAGACCGGGAGCATCCAGCGGCCTTGGCACAGAAAACATCATACGGTCACCTATTTGATTGATACCGGCTCGTTCGCCGGAGCGACGGTTGACATCCCCGCCAAGATCGGGGAGGTGGCAAAGGTGTGGACGGACGCCAGCCTCGGCATCACGTTCAAAGCCTACGATTCCTCAACGCACGACGAAGAGCCGGGCCGAAACATCAAGATCAAAGGGTACATACCTGGCGACCCTGAAGGATGTCGCAACCCTTTCTTTGCTGCCTGTGTCAAGATCGACGGTACCTATCCGCATCTGAAGAACGATCAGGAGTACTACGTCAAGAAGAACCTGAACTGGACTACCGATTGGAAGAAATACTCGGAAGACGAAGATCTCCTCTA
>JAAXHR010000190.1 GCA_012270805.1 Dehalococcoidia bacterium | reverse complement strand
CCTACGAGTTCATCAGGCGTTCAATGCCGGCGAGGAAAACCGCAAAACTGTGAGACCGGTTGTTGTCTCGGGATAGATGGTTCGCCATGCTCCGCGCACCGGCTATTTTGCGGTATCCGCTAACTAGACGCTCTATATGGGTTGAGGGTTTGGGAAGAGCGTCAGGGTTGCGATACCTGGCACGGTTGCGGATGTTCATCAATCTTTGATCACCGAAAGCCGCGGCCATGGCGTCAGGATCACCCAAATACCAAGATTCCAACTCCTGGCAAACGATGCGGATCAGAGTGTCTTTGCGTCTTCCGTCACGGCAAAACTGCCGTAATGTGTCCTTGACTGCGATGCAATCGACACCATCGTTGTCCCGGACAACGACGAAACGATCGCCTGGCGTTCGCCAATCACGTAACGTCCTACGGATACTGTTGTCCAAGTCGTCTTTGCCTTCATGAGGCACGCACAGAAAACGCAATCCAGGAAACAAACGTGGCAAGAGGCCCTGCAATAGGGCCGCCATTGACGGCTCTTCGAGCAGGAATATCAATCTGCCCACTTAAGCCCGGCTCCCTCGAAGAATTTGCGCCTCCAGAGCAAGCCCGGCATTTGACCCTTGGCTAGGCTGCGCAGGTTCTCGCTATCCGAAGCCCGTCGCGCCGTACTGAACCCTTCCTGCTTGACCAGCCAGAAAATTTCATCCAGATTGGCGCCGTTCAGGAAATCGGGGGAGTGTGTGGAGACGAAAACCTGTCCTCCGCGCTGTGCGTAGGCGCGAAACTCCTCAGCCAGCGGATGCAGAAGCTCCGGATACAACTGGTTTTCTGGCTCTTCAATCGCCAACAAGGGATGCGGTTTCGGATCGTACAGCAACACTAAATAAGCGAACATCTTGATGGTGCCGTCGGACACATACCGGGCTATGAAGGGGTCTTGAAAGCTGCCATCCTGAAACCGGAGCACAAGTCGTCCGTCCTCGGTCGGTCTGGCTTCGACATGGTAGACACCCGGCACTTGCCAGCGCATGGCTTGGAGAACGCTTTCAAATTTGTCACGGTGGTTTTCGTAAAGATACTGGGCTACTTGAGCTACGTTGTCGCCACGCGGCGATAGATGCTCGGCATATCCAGCCTCGACGCTGGGGCGGGCGTCGGCGATCTGGAAGTTCGATATGTACCAATTTTCGATCAGATTTCGAAATTCCGATACTATGTGGAAATCGCGGAATTGGCCTAACCCTTTGATAGCCAGGATGCTGGGATCATCCAAGTTGTAATGGGCTCGTTCGACGGTCGCACCTTCCTGTCCGTAGGCATATTCGTTGGTGATCGCGGTGCCTTCGCCTTTGCTGAAGTCTACGAATCTCCACGGCTGTCCTCTCTGGCCGCGGCGATACCGGAGCACCTCATTTTCAACGACGACACGCCCTTGTTCTTCGCTGATAGCCAGTTGATAGGTTACGAGCGGCCCACCGCTTTCGCGGAACTTGATGATGAGTTCGATGGGACCAGTCGCGTCCCGGCTTACCAACTCACGGAAACCTCCTCTACGAGCCACCGCCGCACTGACGTTTTGGGTCAGCGCATCCTTGAGAAAAGTGAATACGTCGAAGAGGGTCGTTTTGCCAGATCCATTGGCTCCGACAACCACGACCATTCGAGGAAGGTCGCTCATCAGAACATGGCGAAACAGCCGGTAGTTCTTGATCTCTATGCTTTCTATTTGCATGAGAACCCTCGGCTACCTCAAAACGCTCATGACTATTGTATAGCTATGCTTTCGACCCAGCACTGGAGCGACCCAGATGGGATCACTTTGCGCATGACTATTGTGCGGACACTATCCTCAGCGCCGACTGGTCATACGGTTGTTGCAGCGGTTGGGCCATTTAATGTTGTCGAGGACTTACACGATACGACGCACCACAATGATACGATAACAATACGACGTGCTATGGAGGTGCTGTGATGGCGGCAAACGCTTATGTGCTGATCAACGTGGAACCCGTCAAGACGCAGGAGGTTGTCGACCGCCTCAACAACATCAGCGGGGCTGCGGTTCGCGAGGTGCTGGGACCCTACGATATCGTGGTGGAGTTGGAGGCGGGAACGGTGGAGGACCTCACCGAGATCATGCGCCACCGCATCCGCCCCATAAATGGCGTGACCAATACCGTGACGTGCCTGTGGTTCACCGGCATCTAGCAATGGCGGGCATTTAGAAGGGGCAGTCGATCCCCAGCTCTCCGCAGGTGTCGTGGAACCAGTCGAC